>JAOAPT010000366.1 GCA_025463045.1 Candidatus Solibacter sp. | reverse complement strand
CCTGGAATTTCGCCTTGACGCCGGTGCGGCCCGGGACTACAATCTGAATTGCTATTTAGCATAAATATTCATGGCCCAGTCGCCTTACACGGACGATCAGCTGATCCTGGCCGCTCGTCTCTATTTCATCGATGACCTGCCGCAGGCGCAAATCGGCAAACTGGTCAACGTTTCGCAATCGAAAATCTCCCGCATGTTGGCGCTGGCACGCGAGCGTGGGCTCGTTCGGGTCACAGTGCCGGATTACGATCCCCGCAATGGGGCGCTCGAAAAAGACCTGAAAGACTCGCTCGGCGTGAGCGCCGTCGTCATCCGGTCGGCTGCGGGATTAAAGATCCAGGATCTGCGCCAGACGCTGGGATATTTCGCCGCCTCTGTGGTTTCGTCCTGGATCGCTCCACGCAGCGTGGTGGCGATTGCCGGCGGTCGCACCATGCAAGCACTGGTGGAGCAGATGAAACCCGCTGGCAGCACCGAGGGCGTGCGAGTGGTTCAGGCGATGGGCAACATCGACTCGACTTCGGGAGCTTATGACGCCGCCGAACTTGGCCGCCAGATGGCGAGCGCTTGGAAGGGCACGTTCCTGACGCTGAATACCCCCGCCATCCTGCCGGATGCCGACGTGTGTCGCCAATTGCTGGGGCTTGAGCAGATTCGCAACATCCTTACGTGCCTCGCCGATGCCAATGTGGCACTGGTGGGCATCGGCACACTGGAGAACTCGGTCTTTCTGGAACGCAAGGTCCTCGGGAAGCGCGATATTGCCGCCCTGCGCGAAGCCGGCGCGGTGGGCGAAATTCTGGGCCGCTTCTACAACGCCGCCGGTCGCGAATGCAAGACGCCGCTGCGTGAGCGTGTGGTCAGCCTGCCCCTGGAGGAACTTCGGCGAATCCCTCAAGTGACCGCCGTGGTGTCCGGCAGCGACCGCAGCAGCGCCCTTTCCGCCGCCATCCGCGGCGGCTTAGTCAAGTCCTTGGTCATCGATGAGAGGGGCGCTGCGTCCCTACTGGGCAAACCCCTATGAACCTTTCTACTCTGATCCGGATGCTCCCGCTGGCCGTGGCCGCATCCTACGCCGCGGACGTTCGGTCCGACTGGAACCTGCGCGATCACATTCCGCTGAAAGAAATTACCGTGCAGAGCCATCGCGGGGCGGGCGTGTTGATGCCCGAAAACTCGATGGACGCCTTCGAACTCGCCTGGAGCCTGGGCACCGTACCGGAAGGCGATATTCGCACCACCAGGGATGGCATCATCGTCGCCTTCCATGACGACGATTTCCATCGAATCCTGCCGTCGGCGCGGCCCGAGGAGCGGAAGCAAGGGATCAAAGACCTCACCTGGGAGGCGGTCGCAAAACTCGATATCGGCGGGTGGAAGGGGCCGAAGTTCGCTGGCCAGCGCGTGCCGCGCCTCACCGAGGTGTACCGGGTTCTCCAGCAGCATGCCGACCGCCGCCTCTACATCGACGTCAAGAACGTGGATCTCGAACAGTTGGCGCAGGAGGCGCGCGCGGCCAAGGTGGCTGCCCGTTTGATTCTTGCGAGCACGGATTACGCGGTGATCCGCAGATGGAAGGAACTCGCGCCCGAATCGGCTACCCTGCACTGGATGGGCGGCGCCGAGGAGGTACTCACGAAGCGCATGGATGCCCTTCGCGCCTCTGGTTTCGCAGACATTACGCAATTGCAGATTCATGTCCGAACGGGGAAAGACGGGGCGATGACACCATCGCCGGAGTTCCTGCTCAAAACCGGCGCCGAGCTGCGCGCCCACAACATCCTGTTTCAGACGCTCCCCTGGCAAAGCAACGACCCGCAACTGTTCCGCAGGCTGATGGACCTCGGCTCGGCGAGTTTCGCCACCGACTACCCGGACGTCGCCATGAAAACCATCCGGGAGTATTACGCCCAGCGGCGATGAAACAACCGATCATGCAAACCGTAACTTCAGAATTGGACGAACAACTACTGGCCGGCGCCCTCGAGGCGGCCGGCGACACTCGGACGCTCCTCGTCGATGCCGGGGCGCGGCATCGCGCACAGCAGGTCTTCGAAGCCGAGTTCGGCAGCGCGCGCGCCATCGTAGTGGCCGACCGGAATACGTTCGACGCGGCGGGCCGGGAGGTAGTCGATAGCTTCGCCCACGGAAGCCACGACAGCGATTCGCCATTTATTTTTGGTCCGCATATCTATGCAGAATACTCATGCGTCGAGGAATTGGCGCGGAAGCTCCATTCCACCGACGCGATTCCCGTGGCGGTCGGCTCCGGTACCGTCAACGACCTTACGAAACTGGTTGCCCATCAACTCCATCGTCCTTATATGGTGGTCGCCACGGCGGCGTCGATGGACGGCTACACGGCCTACGGAGCATCGATCACTCATCAAGGTTCGAAGCAGACTTTCGACTGCCCCGCGCCGCGCGCGGTGATCGCCGATCTCGATGTGGTTGCGGCCGCTCCCACCGGAATGAACGCGTCCGGCTACGCCGACCTATTCGCCAAATCGGCCGCGGGCGGCGACTGGATCCTGGCCGACGCGGCGGGCGAGGAGCCGATTCACGGCCCCACGTGGGACGCCGTGCAGGGACGCTTGCGCGCGTGGCTCAGCGCCCCCGAAGCGGTTGCGGCGGGCGACCCGGCCAGCTTGCGCCACTTGGTGTACGGGCTCATGATGACCGGGTTCGCGATGCAATCCCTCCGCTCCAGCCGTCCCGCTTCCGGAGCCGACCACCAGTTCAGCCACCTGTGGGACATGCAACATCACACACATCGCGGCGCCGCGCCGTCCCACGGCTTCAAGGTCGGTATTGGCACCTTGGCCTCGCTTGCTTTGTACGACGAAATCCTGCAACGCAACGTCGCAGCAATCGATATTGATGACGCCATCCGTCGCTGGCCGTCGCTCGCTGAAATCGAAGGCCGCATCGGCGCGGTCCTCGGCGGCGGCGAACTCGCCGCCAAGGCTGTAAAGGAGACCCGCGCCAAGCACATCGACCGCGATGCGCTGCGGCTTCAACTGATCCGTCTGCGGGATGAATGGCCGGGGCTCGCGGCGCGTCTGCGCGCGCATTTGCCTCGCTGCGCCGAAGCCCGCGACATGCTGCGCGCCGCCGGCTGTCCCTTCGAGCCCGAAGCCATCGGCATTTCGCGCGAGCGCCTGAGGCTCAGTTACGAACAGGCCTGGTACATTCGCCGCCGCTACACGGTCCTCGACTTCGCGCAGCGCGCCGGGATCGCCGGCGAGGCCCTTGACTGCATATTCGGCCCCTCGGGCCCATGGCCCATCCCTGCCAAAGGAGAGGAGCGGTGAGCGCTGCAAGCCCCGCGCCGGCGACCGCCGCCTCCATCAGTAAGCAGTACCGCTACTGGCAGACACGCCTGCTCCTGTCTACCATCGCGGGTTACGCGCTGTTCTACTTCGTGCGCAAGAACCTGAGCGTGGCCATGCCCGCGATGGAGCACGATCTCGGCATCACTAAAAGCCAGCTCGGCCTGTTCCTCACCCTTCACGGACTGCTCTATGGCGTTTCCAAGTTCGCCAACGGCATCCTGGGCGACCGCATGAATGCCCGCATCCTGCTGCCCCTCGGGCTGGCGCTCTGCGCGGCCGTCAACTTCGCCTTCGGACTCAACTCCACGGTGTTCGCGCTGGGTGCGCTGTGGATGCTCAACGGCTGGTTTCAGGGGATGGGCTTTCCGCCCTGCGCGCGCCTGATGACCCACTGGTTCCCACCCAAGGTGCTGGCGACCAAGATGTCGATCTGGAACAGCTCGCACTCCGTAGGAGCCGGGTTGGTGGTAATTCTCTGCGGTTACCTGGTGCAGCGCGATTGGCGGCTCTGCTTCCACGTTCCCGCGGCTCTGGCACTGGCCGGCGCCGTGGTGCTCGCCCTGGTTTTGCGCGACACCCCCGAATCAATGGGACTGCCTCCAGTGGAGGGCACGGAGAGCTCGAATAGCCCAAGCCCCGAGCACGGCATCTCGCGGCTGGTTTTCCGGAATCCCTACATCTGGCTGCTGGCGATTGCCAACTTCTTCGTCTATACGGTGCGCTACGGCATTCTCGATTGGGGGCCCACCTTCCTCAAACAGGCGCGCCACGTCGATATCGGCAAGGCGAGCTGGATGGTAGCCGCGTTCGAAATTGCCGGCATCCTCGGAATGCTCTCGAGCGGCTGGCTGACGGACCACGTCTTCGGCGGGCGCGGCGCGCGCGCGTGCCTGGTGTACATGATGCTGTGCATGGGGTCGCTGCTGCTCTTCTGGCGATTGCCCAACGTGCCGCTCCCGGTCAGCGCTTTCCTGCTGTGCACCGCCGGGTTCTTCATCTATGGCCCGCAATCGCTGGTCGGAATCGCGGCGGCGAATCTGGCCACGAAGCGGGCAGCGGCGTCGGCGGTGGGGCTCACCGGGCTGTTCGGTTATCTGAGTACGGTTCTTTCGGGTGTGGGTGTCGGCTCGCTGGTGGAGAGCCGCGGTTGGGACGCCGGATTCCTCATGTTCACGGTATCGGCCCTGGTCGGCGGTCTGTTGTTCGCGCTGTGCTGGCCCGCGCTGGCCGATGGCTACGGCGCCAACCGCACAAGGAGTTCCGATGCAGCCTGACTTGGGCGCCATACACCACGTAGTGCTGGACATGGACGGCACCATCTACAAGGGGAAGGAGCTCTTCGCCTGCACGATGCCGTTCCTGGCCCAACTGCAAGACGCGGGGATCGGCTACACGTTCCTGACCAACAACACATCGCGCAGTAAGGCGGACTACGTGGCGAAACTCCAGGCATTCGGCATCGAGTGTGGAGAGCGGCAAATCTACACTCCCGCCGACTCCACCATCGCGTACCTGGAGGATCACTACCCTGGTTCGGTCTCGATCGCTGTACTCGGGACGCCCTCGCTTTGCGCGCAATTCGAGCAGGCGGGGTTTACGGTGACATGGGATTCACCTCAGGCCGTGGTGGTCGGGTTCGACACGACCCTGACTTATGAGCGTCTCTGCCGGGCCGCGTATTGGATCGGCCGCGAGTTGCCGTTCATCGCGACCCATCCCGACCTGGTCTGTCCGACCGATGAGGCGACTGTTTTGGTGGATTGCGGGTCGATCTGCGCGGCCCTGACCGCCGCCACGGGGAAGCGTCCCGTGGTGCTCGGCAAGCCGGATCCTTCGATCCTGCTCGACCTGTGTCGTGGGCTCGGTCTGGTACCGCGGCAGGTCGCGATGGTCGGCGACCGGATCTACACCGACATGGTAATGGCGCAGAAGGCCGGAGCCGTCGCCGTCCTCGTACTCAGCGGAGAGGCGACGGCGGAGGATGCGGCCACTCTCGAGGAGCCGCCGGATGTGGTGGTGGCCGACATCGGCGAACTCGGCCCGATGCTCACAGCCTCGCCGGGGGTCTCCCGATGAGCCAGGGCGAAACCAACTTAATCAACGTGGAGAGATTATGACTTCAGGACTTCTCAATGGATGCGTCACATGGCGATTTTGTCCGGCATGATGACGGGGACCGCCTTGTACGCGCAGTTCGAATCCGCCACGATCCTCGGCAGCGTCCGGGATCCCCAAGGGGGAGCCATCATTGGCGCTTCGGTGGTGCTCAACAGCCTGGAGACCGGCGTGACCGCCCGGGCTACTACCGACGCCAACGGCAACTACCAGTTCGTCACCGTTCGCATCGGCCACTATGACGTGGCC
>JAOAPT010000336.1 GCA_025463045.1 Candidatus Solibacter sp. | reverse complement strand
ATTTGGTTTTGGGCAGCGGCGGATTCTGTTTGTACCAGGTGCGCGCGTATTCAGCGGGCCGCAGGGTGCGCTCTTCGGTATCGGCGCCGCCGTTGCCGAAGGTTTCGTAGAGGCGGCTGATGCCGTTGTGCATGGCGGCGATGAACATCAGGTAGCTGGGCGACCAGGTGTCGAAGGTGCCGTGGGTGAAGACGCCGGGCATGCCGAACTTGGTCATTTCGGAGACGTTGTTCCAGCCCATCATCTGCCACTCGTCGGCGAGTATCGGATCAATCCATGCATTGTACGGGCCATCGCCGACGGTGTTGTCGTAGAGATAGGCGACGGACTCGTGGAGATCGTGGAGGACCTGCGCTTTCCAGCCGACGAAGGTGTTGAGGACATTGCGGGTCAACTGGAGGGTGAGGCCCATCGAGTCGCGATTGTTATCGTGCGCGACGTAGTGTCCCCAATAGATGAGCGAGGGCCACTGCTGACCGGGGTGGGCGAGGTGCCACTTATAGATGTCGACCATGCGATCGCGGCCATCGACTTCGACGACGGGGGTGATGAGGGTGACGACGTTGTCGCGGATGGATTGGATGTAGGGGCTCTCGTCGACCGTGAGGCGGTAGGCGAGTTCCATGAGGGCGGTGGGCGCTCCGGTTTCGGTGGAGTGGATGGTACCGGTGATGTAGTAGATGGGAGTGGATGCGGCGATGAGTTTTTCGGCCTCGGCGTCATCGAGCTTGATGGTGCGCGGGTCGGCGAGTTTGGCGAGGCGGGCGCGGTTTTCATCGAGGGACGCGATGAGTTTTTCGGAGGCGACGGCGACGGCGATCATCTCGCGTCCCTCTTCGGTCTTGCCGATGGTGACGACCTTGACGCGCGGGCTGGCCTTTTCGAGCATCCGCATGTAGCGGTAGACCTCGGAGGAGTAGGGGAGGATGCCGGGTGCGCCGGCGACGTCGCCGAGCACGGCTTTGGGGGTGGGAACTGTCTTCGAGGCGGGGAGGTAGTCGGTGAGCGGAGAGTTGAAGAAAGTCTCGGTGGTGTACTCGCGGATTTTTTTCGTGTATTCCTCGTCGATGGGCTGGCCGGCGGCGCGTCCGGGACGGAGGAGAATGCTGGCGGCGGGCTGAGAGAACAGGGCGCCGCAAGGAGAGCGGGAAGCACGAGACGTAGGAGGTGCATTGAAAAGTAGGATACAACATGCGGGCGGGCCCGGATATTCGCGAATGGAAAATCTTTAGCCGCCGATGAACGCCGATGAACGCCGATAAAAAAATCTCAAGTTCCGAATTGGCCGGCGCTGGCGGGGGTGAAAACAGAACTGGACACGGGATAAAAGGGAAGCGACTGAGGTGCGTGGGGCTGGCGAACCAGTGTGGGGCTTGGGGGCCAGGCTATCGGCCGACGGACTTCATGGCGCGCTGGATGGCGGTGAAGACGCGCGCTTCCACGCCGGGTGCGAAGGGACCGGGCTGGCCGTAGTAGGCCATGTTGTCGACGACTTCGTAGCCACCTTCGGAGAGCATCCGCTCGGAAGGAATGTAGCACATCACGGAGTTTGAGTAAGCGGCGACGATGAGGGGTTCGCCGGGATAATCGTTTTTGGCGCGGAGGGCGTAGTCGACGACGACTTCGCCGCCGAGGGCGAGGAGGGTGAGGCTCTTGCCGAAGCGGATGGCTTGCACGGGATAGGGCGTGTTGTGGATGGGCTGGTCGAGCATGCGCTGGGCGCGGCGGCGGATGGCGGGAGACGACTTGGGATTCGCGAGGTCGGCTTCATAGACGGCGCGGGGCTGGTCGGCGAAAGGAAGAGTGGTGGTGACGTATGCGGCGCGGATGGGGGCGGTGAGCGGGCGCAGGTTACCGGCGAGAACGCGGCGGACTTCGGCAGCGAGCGCGTTGCCGTGAGCGGCGGCGAGATCGAGTGTGCCGCGCGGATAGGGATTCTGATCGCCGCCGCAGAGGGCGAGGAAGAGCGCGGCGGCGCCGGGATAATCGGACTCGAGCTTCGACTCGGCGAAGCCGGCGTAGTCGCCCGTGAGCTCGTAGAAATCGCCGTTGAGCGTGGTGTTGTGGCACGCGTAGGCGAAGAGGATGGCGCGGATGCGGCCGTCGGGCGCGGAGACGCGGATGATGGGGACCTGGTGATCGGTGGGTCCGGCTGGGTTGACGCCGAGCTTGATTCCGTTGGCGGTGGGCTCGCGGCGATTCATGGCGAACGCGGCTTCGCCGGAGCTGTAGGAGAGCTGCGCGGGAGAGAGATCGGCGAGCGCGCTGCCGATCACGGTGACGAGGTCGGTGGTGAGGCGCGCGGCGTACTCGCGGAGTTTTTCTTCTTCGCCGGCGGGAAGCGTGAACATGGTCGCGAGGCCGGGCCAGACGACGGGACCGGTGTGGGTGTGGGACGAGTTGAGCAGCAGATGCGCACGGTCGATGCCGTATTGGCGGCGCACGCGGTCGGCGACTTGATCGGCGACTTCGGCGGGAAGCCCGATAAGATCGGTGTCGACGATCACGGTGCGGGCGCGGCTGCCATCGTCGAGCGCGAGGGCTCTCGCGTACAGGGGCTGGCGGACGGCGGTGGACGGATGACTGCGGCTGGCATAGCCCGACATCCAGATGGAGTCGCGGGGCGTGATATCGAGGCGCGCGACTCCGGCGCGAAATCCGGCGGCGGTGAGCGGCGCGGCGGCGAGCAGGACGAGGAATGCGATCTTCATGCGCGCACGATCGTCGGGTAGACTTTGCGAATGGCGGCGACGGCGTCCTGCGTGTCGCGCTCGGTGTATTTCGGGCCGATCATCACGCCGGCGAAGCGGCTGAGGATGTCGATGGTGCGCGGGCAGCACTCCTTGCCATAGCGGATCGATTTGCCGCGATCGGTGGAGAAGGACGGCCAGCGCGGGACGACGGTCACCTTCTGCTCGATCTCGGGGACGATGGGGAGGACGACGGAGCCGGCGGGACCGGAGACGGGCACGCCTTCGGCCCTCATGGCGTCGGCGTAGCGCTGACGTTCGGCTAACGACGGGAAGCCGAGGAAGACGCCGGTGCCGAGTTCGCCCTTGGGATCGGGCAGGCGGCGGAGACGCACGTTGGGGAGATCGCGGATGCCGTCGTAGACGCGGGCGGCGTTGCGGCGCACGTCGCCGATGATGGTGTCGAGCTTGCGGATTTGCGCGAGCAGCACGCCGCCGGTGAATTCGTTCATGCGGTAGTTCAGGCCCGGCATGTAGTGGAGCTTCGCCGGGAAATCGCGGCGCACGGTGACGTCATGGAAGCGAACGGCGCGCTCGTAGAGGTAGGGATCGCTGGTGACGAGCACTCCGCCTTCGCCGGCGGTGATGGTCTTGCTCTGCTGCAGGCTGTAGATGCCGATGTCGCCCATCGAGCCGAGCGGACGTCCCTGGCAACTCGCGCCGACGCTCTGGCTGCAATCCTCGAGCAGCTTGAGGTTGTGCTTGCGGGCAAGGGCGAGGATCGGGTTCATGTCGGCGGGATTGCCTTGCAGGTGCACGGCCATGATGACTTTGGTTTGCGGAGTGATGCGGTGCTCGATATCGGCGGGATCGATATTGAAGGACTCGTCGATCTCGGCGAAGACGGGGAGCGCGCCCATCTGGATGATGGCGGCGTAGCAGGAGTACCAGGTCCAGGCGGGGAGAATGACTTCGTCCCCGGGGCCGACTTCGAGGGCGGCCATTGCGGTGTGGAGGGCGGCGGTGCCGGAGGTGACGGCGAGCGCGTATTTGGTCTTCATGCGCGCGGCGTACTCGTTTTCGAAGAGGGCGACCTTGCTCTTATCGAGCGGATTGGCGAAGCGGAAGGGTTTGCGGCTTTCGAGGACCTCGGAGAGCTGCGTTTGCTCCTTATCGTCGTAGTAGAGCGGACCCCAATTGGCGGTGCCGAGCGGCTGGGTTCGCACGGGCGTGCCGCCGTTGACGGCGAGCTGCGGAGCGGCGTCGGCGGAGGCGAGGGTTGCGGCGGTGGCGGCGAGAAAGGCTCTGCGATCCATGGGAGAGTTCTCCTTTTGCTGAGACTCAGTTTACGCCCCTGCGATTGCGGCGCGCACTTTGGAGCTGACCTGATCGGCGGTATACGGCTTGGGGAGGTAGTTCAGGTCTTGAGGCAGGACGCCGCGGTCGGCGATCAGGTCATGGGTGTATCCGGAGGTGTAGATGATTTTCGTGTCAGGGCGGATCGCGTGGAATTGTTCCGCCAGTTCACGACCATTTATGCCCGGTAGGATGACGTCGGTCAACAGGACATCGATTTTGCCGCTGTGTTGTTCGGCGACGGCCAGCGCGGCGTTGCCATCGGCCGCCTGAAGCACGGTGTACCCATGGCGTTCCAGCGCGGCGACGGCGAAGCCGCGCACTTCGGCCTGGTCTTCGACCACCAGAATCGTTTCCTGGCCGCGCAAGCGAACGGGCGCGGCGGGCTCGGGTGTGGATGGTTCATCGGTTCCTTCCACGCGCGGCAGGTAGATGCGGAAGGTCGAGCCTTTGCCCGGCTCGCTGGAAACGCTGATGGTGCCGTTGCTCTGTTGCACGATGCCGTATACGGTCGCGAGACCGAGCCCTGTGCCTTTGGTTCCTTTCGTGGTGAAGAACGGCTCAAAAATGTTTTGTCGGGTTGCTTCATCCATGCCCGTGCCCGTGTCGGTGACGGACAACATCACCGAACCCGCATCGAAGTCCGCGTTTGCCGTCTTAATCACCAACGTGCCGCCGGCGGGCATGGCGTCGCGCGCGTTGACGGAGAGGTTGAGGACAATCTGGTGGAGGTGACCGGGATCGGCCATGATCAGGCCCAATGCCGGTTCCAGCCGGGTGATCAATAGGATATCTTCGCCAAGCAGGCGGCGCAGCATCTTCTCCGCCTCATTCACCACGGAATTGAGGTTGAGGGGTCTGGGACGGCCGACCTGCTTGCGGCTGAATGCGAGCAACTGTTGCGTGAGTTCGGCGGCGTGCGCACCTGCCCTGCGGATCTCGTCGACGTAGGGGCGAAGCGGGTCGACGTGGAGCAGTTTCTGGTACACAAGGTCGCTGTAGCCGTTGATCACGGTGAGGATATTGTTGAAGTCGTGGGCCACGCCACCGGCCAACCGCCCAATGCTCTCCAATTTCTGCGCCTGCAGATAGCGCTCGTGGGATTCGCGCAGGGCCTTCTCGGCGAGCAGCGTCTTCGACTTTGCGCGTGCGACGCGCCATGTCTGACAGCACGCGAGCAGGAACATGAGCGCAAACAGCAGCGCGAGGGCAAGCAGCCGGGCTTCACGCCGCCTGGCATTCACCAGTGCTTTCACGGCTGTCACATCCTGGCCCGACATGAAGCCCCATTGTCCGAAGACCTTTGCCAGTTGACCTTCTTCGGCGAGAGCTCCGATTTCCTGACGAAGTGCGTCGGCCGCGTCTTTGGCCTCGAAGGTGGAACCCACACCGAGCTGCGCCTGAAGTGTGGGGATCGGGATCCAGCGGAGCGAGTGGTCATCGCAGCCGCCCTTATGCAGAAGAGCCTCGACGGCAGTAAACCGGTCCATGAAAGCTGCATCGGAGTTCTGGCGGCACACGTCGCGCAGAACGTCCGCGGCGGTGGTTTGCGGCGCCGGAATAGCGGATGGAAGAACGATACGCAGGTTGTGCACATCGATGCCCGGGTTGGCCATGCCGACCCTGGCTGAGGCGAGATCCTCCACTTTCTTATACGGCGCATCGTCGCGGACCAGGAGGCAATACTCGTGCTGCAGATAAGGTTCGGAGATGTGCAGACGCTTCAGGCGCTCCGGCGTGATGGTGATCAACGGCCACAGATCCACGGCGTTGCCGACCAGCGCCGATTCGGAGGTATTCTTCCAGAAGATCCACTGCAGGCGGATGCCGCGCCGCTGTGCAGCCTGGTTTACCAGGTCCACCGAAATGCCGGAGGGCCGGCCATCGGGTCCGCGAACCTGGAAGGGCGGAGAGATCATCCAGCCGATGCGATAGATGCGATCGCCGAACTCGCGCGGGCGTAGGTAATGAGAGGCAAACGCCGCGCTTGCAACCACCATACCGATGACGAGACAGGCCCTGGTTTTCTTACTCAATTCGTTCCCGTTCACCAAGAATATCAGTCGCTGGGCCGTAATGCTTTACACTGGTGCGTTGTCCGAACTTCGAGCCAAAGACCAGGGGCGCATTCGCCTTCACCATCGTTTTGCTTCACGGTACCTTTCGACGCCGCGCGATATCGTGGTGTATCTGCCGCCGGGGTATGAGGAGGGTGCGCGATGTTCGGTTTTGTATTTGCAGGACGGGCAAAATCTCTTCGATCCGGCAACGGCGTTCGCGGGGCAGGACTGGCGCGCGGATGTGACGGCGGACGCGCTGATCGGCGCGGGGGTGATCGAGCCGCTGATTATGGTCGGCGTGTACAACACCGGCGTGCGGCGAATTTCGGAGTACACCCCCACTAAGGACGTGCGGCGGCGCAAGGGCGGGAAGGGCGATCGGTACGCGAAGATGATGGCGCGCGAGTTGAAGCCGTTCGTCGATCACGAGTACCGCACGCGGCGCGGCGCGGCGTATCACGGTGTGGGCGGGTCGTCGCTGGGCGGGCTGGTGTCGCTGGAGACGGGGCTGCTGTATCCATCGGTCTTCGGACGGCTGGCGATTCTGTCGCCGTCGGTGTGGTGGGACAATCGATCTATTCTCGATATAGTCCGCGCGTATCGGAATGAATCGCGGGCGCGCATGTGGCTGGATGCGGGGACGGAGGAGGGCGACGCGCCGCGTCAGGTGATCGCCGATCTGCGGCTGCTGCGCGATGCGCTGATGGAGAAGGGCTGGCGCGAGGGCGTCGACCTGCGGACGTGCGAGGTGCGCGGGGCGGGCCATAACGAAGGTGCATGGGCGGCGCGTTTCGGCGAAGTGCTGCGGTACTTGTTTCCGAGGGAGGAATCCAGATGACGATCCTGTGCCTTGCCAGTTACGAGAAGGGCCACGAGTTCTTGCGCGAGTGCAAACGGCAGGGCTGCACGGTGTTGCTGCTGACATCGGAAGGCCTGAAAGACACGGCGGAGTGGCCGCTGGAGAGCATCGACGAGTTGTTCTACATGCCGGATGAGAATCACGAATGGAATCGCGCGGACGTGGTGAAGGCGGTGAGTTATCTGGCGAGGACGCGGGCGATCGATCGGGTGGCAGCGCTCGACGATTTCGACGTGGAGATGGCGGCGGCGCTACGCGAGCACCTGCGCGTTCCCGGGATGGGGGAGACGACGGTGCGGCACTTCCGCGACAAGCTGGCGATGCGGATGAAGGCGCGGGAGGGCGGGCTCGCGGTTCCGGAATTCGTGCACGTGCTGAATTACGACGCGGTGCGGCGGTTCATGGAGAGCGTGCCGGCGCCGTGGGTGCTGAAGCCGCGGTCGATGGCGGGCGCGATCGGGATCAAGAAGATTCACGGCGCGGAGGAATTCTGGCCGGCGGTGGATGCGTTGGGCGACATGCAGTCGTTCTATCTGTTGGAGCAGTTCGTGCCGGGCGATATTTTCCACGTGGATTGCATCGTGTCGGAGCGGGAGATTCAGTTCGCGATTGCGAGCGGGTATGGGCGTCCGCCGATGGAGGTGTCGCACGGCGGCGGGGTTTTCACGACGCGGATTTTGGAGCGGAAGAGCGAGGATGCGGTCCGGTTGTTGGCGGAGAATCGCGCGGTGATGGCGGGGCTCGGGATGGTGCGCGGAGTGTCGCACACGGAGTTCATCAAGGCGCGGGCGGACGGGCAGATTTATTTTCTGGAGACGTCGGCGCGAGTGGGCGGGGCGCATATCGTCGAGCTGGTGGAGGCGGCGAGCGGGCTGAATTTGTGGGCGGAGTGGGCGAAGGTGGAGGTTTCGGGTGCGGGGTATGTGCTGCCAGAGGCGCGCGAGGAGTACGCGGGGCTGCTGATTTCGCTGGCGCGGCAGGAACGGCCGGACACGTCGGGGTTCCGCGATCCCGAGGTGGTGTGGAGATTGGTGCAGAAGCATCACGCGGGGCTGATCGTGCGGTCGGCGTCAGCGGAGAAGGTGCGGGAGTTGCTGGGGGAGTACGAGCGAAGATTTACGGAGGAGTTTTACGCGTACGAGCCTCCGCGGGATAAGCCGAGTCATTAAAAGTGTACAATCTCAGGGATCATGGTGAGGTTCCGTGGCTTCTGAGGGCGAGATCACGAGTTTGCTTGCGGCAATCCGGCGCGGAGAGCAGGATGCGGAGGCGCAACTGGTCGCGCTCGTTTACGATGATTTCCACGCGCTCGCCAAACGCTACATGACGCGTGAGCGCCCGGACCATACGCTGCAACCTACCGCGCTGGTCAACGAGGCGTATTTGAGGCTGTTGCACAACCGGGCGGGCGAGTGGGAGAATCGCTCCCACTTTTTCGCCGCGGCTTCGATTGTGATGCGGCGCATCCTGGTAGACCACGCTCGGATGCGGTCGGCAGGGAAACGGGCCGGGGGGCGGCAACGGGTTGAGCTCGACGATTTCCTCGCCGCAGATGGTCCGCGGGTCGAACAAGTGTTGATCCTGGACGAGGCGCTGACGCGACTCGCGGAGTGGGACGGCAGGCAGGCCCGGTTGGTGGAGATGATGTATTTCGGGGGACTGACGGCAGCGGAGGCGGGGGCCGTAATCGGGATCTCCGAACGTACGGTGAAGCGGGAGTGGCGGGCGGCGCGTGCGTGGCTGCAATCGCGGCTCGGGGGGCCGGGGGAATGACGCCCGAGCGATGGCGACGAATCAACGAACTGTTTCACGCGGCACGCGAAAAGACGGAGGAGACGCGCGAGCAGTTTCTGCTGTCGCAATGCGGGCACGACCTGGAGATGTACTCCGAAATTCTCCGGATGCTGCGCGAGGATAGCCAGAGCGGGCTGCTGGATCTTCGCCCGCTGGCGCCGCCAGAGCGCGAGTCGGTCTTCTCGATGGGGGAGGTTGTGGCCGGAAGGTATCGGGTAATGCGCTTTCTGGGACGCGGCGGCATGGGCGAGGTCTTCGAGGCGGAAGACCAGGAATTGAAGGAGCGGGTGGCGCTGAAGACGCTCCTGCCGGTGATCGCCGGCGATCCGGGGATGCTGGCGCGGTTCAAGCAGGAGATTCAGCTTTCGCGCAAGGTATCGCACCCAAATGTATGCCGCGTGTTCGACCTGGCGCGGCATCCGGCGGACGGATCCGGAGCGAACGCGACGGTCTTCCTGACGATGGAGTTTCTGGACGGGGAGACGCTCAGCGCGCGATTGCGGCGTGAGGGACGGATGTCGACGGCAGAGGCGCTGCCGCTGCTGGCGCAGATGGCGGAAGGGCTCGACGCAGCGCATCGCGCGGGCGTGATTCATCGCGATTTCAAGCCGGGGAATGTGATGCTGGTGCCGGCGTCGGACGGATCGCTACGCGCGGTGATTACGGATTTCGGACTGGCGCGCCGGTTTCAGTCGAACGGCGATACAACGGCGACACTGACCGGCGCGGTGATGGGCACGCTGGATTACATGGCGCCGGAACTGATTAACGAAGGCACGGCGACGGTGGCGAGCGATATCTACGCGTTCGGCACGACGGCCTATCGGATGATCACGGACGTACTTCCCTTCCCTAACGATGCGCCGCTGGCAGGAGCGATCCGGCGGGCGAAGGGTCCGGCACCCTCGCCGCGGAAGCACGTTCCGGAACTGGATGCGAAGTGGGAGAGCGCGATTCTGCGGGCGCTCGATCCCGAGCCGGAACGTCGTTTCTCGCGCGCGGGACAGTTGGTGAAGATGCTGCAGGGCGAAGCACCCTCAATGAGTATTCGGATTCCGGTGATGACGCGGCGGCGCGTCGTCGCGGGGACGGTTGGGGTCGGGATGCTGATTGCGGCGATGGTGGGATGGCAGGTGTGGGAGCGGGCGAGAAATCGGCCGTCGGCGGAAGGTCTGCGGTGGTATCAGACCGGGGCGGCAGCCTTACGAGACGCGACTTATTACCGTGCCGCACGCGCACTGGAGCGGGCGGTGTCGATCGACCCCGGATTCGCGCTGGCTCACGCGCGGCTGGCTGAAGCGTGGAACGAGTTGGACGATTCGGAAAAGGCGAAAGGGGAGATGCTTGAGGCGCTGGCAGCGCAATCGAGCCATCCTCCGGCGCACGCTGCTGACGCTCTTTATGTGGCCGCGATCCAGCGAACGTTGATGGGTGATTTCCCCGCGGCGATTCGTACTTACCAGGATCTGGCCGCGAAGGTTCCAGCGAGCGAAGTCGCGCAGGTGCTGGTGGACTTGGGCCGCGCACAGCAGAGCAACGGGGAACCGGCCAAGGCGCAGCAATCGTACGGGCAAGCCGAACAGCGGGATCCGAATAACGCGGCGGCACATCTGCGAGCCGGCATCCTTCTGGCGCGCTCGCGAAACGTGAAGGCCGCAACGTCCGAGTTCGACCAGGCCGACTCGCTCTATGGATCATTGAGCAACACGGAGGGGCAGACCGAGGTTCTTTATCAACGGGGTGTGCTGGCGAGCACGACCAGAAATCTGCCCGAGGCGCGGGCGGAGCTCGAGAAGGCCATTCAACTTTCCAAAGCCACGGCTTCCGGATATCAGGAAATCGCCGCGACCTTGCAGTTAAGTGTCGTCACCTACCAGGAAGGGAGGGCGGGAGAAGCGGAACAGATGGCGAGTGGAGCGACGCAAAAGGCGCGCGATTCCGGGATGGCGAATATGGCAGCGCGCGGCTTGATCGATCTGGGCAATGCGCAGTTCTTCAAGGCTGATTTCCGGCGCGCCGAAACGACCCTCCAGGAGGCGCTTAGCCTAGCCCGGCGATACCAGATGCGCCGCTACGAAGCTCGAGCGCTGTTGTCGCTGGCGAACCTGCATCAGCAACAGGGCGCGGCGGATGAGGTCCTGAAGGAAGCGGATGCGGCATTGATTTACTACCGGCAGGCTGGCTTCCGGGGCGAAACGATTTCCTGTCTTACGCTCGCGGCCCGCGCAAATCGGGACAAGGGCGAGTATGAAAAGGCTCTCGTCGCATTCGAGCAGCAGTACGCGCTGGCTGAAGGAACGCAGGACCAGACTCAAATGGGTGTCGCCCAACAGGGCATCGCATCGGTGCTATTCCGGCAGGACCGCTGGCCGGAAGCGCTGCCGAAGTATCAACGCTACTACGATCTTGCCAACGCGCTGCAGTCGAAGGATGGGATGGCACGCGCGTTGTTGGGACAAACCGATATTTTGTGGCGAGTGGGACGGCAGGCGCAAGCCGTGAAGAGCCTGGATGAGGCCGAGAAACTTGCGGGACCTGCTGGTAGCACGGGACAGTTGCCGTCCCTCATCGCCGCAACTCGGGGAGCGATAGCATTCAGCCGCGGCGTTTACGGGGAATCCGCCACGTGGGCCCATCGCGCAAGCGGGATGCCGGCAACCACCGACCAGGTGCGCGCGTTGGTAAGTTGCATGGAAGGACTGGCGCTTGCACGTTCCGGGGCAATTGCCGAGGGGCGGCGATTGTGCATGGCGGGCGCGGGCGCGGCGGCAAAGCTCGGCGACCGTTTTGTGGCGCTGGAGGACCAGTTGGCTATGGCGGAGATCCTGCTGACGAACGGCGAGTTTCGCGCGGCGGAAGAGAGCGCTCGAAATGCGTTAGCGGAGTTCGAGCGAACCGGCCGCAAGGAGTCGGGCTGGCGCGCCCTGGCGCTTGTCTCCCAAGCATTGCGGCGCGCGGGGAACGCGGCGGGGGCGAAAGAAGCGGGCAAGAAGGCGTCAGACCGGCTGACGGAATTGCGCGCGCAGTGGGGGGCGGAGGTGTTCGACGGGTATGTCCAGCGGGCGGATCTACGGGCGCTGCGGCAGGGAATCAATCCATAAGTCTGAGAAATTGTTTGCGAGGCCGGCCTTTCTCGGGTATGGTTGTGTGACAAAGGAGACATACATGCGACTCTCGCGCTTCAGTCTCGGAGTTGTTACGCTCGGGCTGATCGGACTTACCAGCTGCAATGTGGATACCGAAAAACTGGCCGCGAAACTGGCTGATGACCTGAAGAAAGCCGACCAGAGGATTCTGGTCGGAGTGGGCGACGATCAGCCGATCATCATCGCGGGAGGTTCGATGAATTTCATCGCCCCGCTGGGCTGGGAGATAAAGCCGGACCCCAGTATGACGGCCCTGAACTATGTCGACTCGGCCAGCCCCGCGACAATACGCTACGTCCCGAAGGTGGAAATCCTGAAACCGAACGACGCGACCGAGCTTCCCAATATCGTCATTGGCCAGGACATCACGATCACGATCAACTACGACAAGAAGAAAGGCGGAGGGAACGATCCGGAAGTAGTTACAGTCAAAATAGCGGGCGGCAAGAAGATCAGCATTACATCGAATGCAACGGACCCCAGGACCTGGAAGAATAATTCGGCTCGATTCTGGTCACACGGGAAGAAGCACAAATCGATTTCCACAATCGATGTTAATGGGGACACCGTCGACTGCGGAAATGATGGGGAATGCGCGGTCGTAATCCATTACTGCACTGTCCTGGCGGGCTGTGAGTACCGCTAGGTTTGACGAAACGCCCCGGGCCCTTCAAATGGACGACGGGAGATGCTCAGTATAGATTCATTAGATCACGGCGGCATCGGGGAGGATGCCGCCGCGACGAGGGAAAACTAAGCGGTGACGGGCTGCTGGGAGTAGTGCCTGGCCATCTCTTCGAGCGGGATGGGGGTGTAGTCCTTGGCGTGGCCCGCCTGGCCGAACTGGGTCATGCGGAGGGCGACGACCTTCTTCATGGCGTCGCGCGCGGGCTTCATGTAGCTGCGCGGATCGAACTCTTCGGGCTTCTCGGCGAAGACCTTGCGGATGGCGCCGGTGATGGCCAGACGATTGTCGGTATCGACGTTGA
>JAOAPT010000297.1 GCA_025463045.1 Candidatus Solibacter sp. | reverse complement strand
CTTGAAGCTGATATACCCGGCTGAATTGAAAGATGCCATATCGATCTACTGGGTCCATTATGGGGAGATCTCGAAGAAGGCGAAAGTCCTACTTATGCTATGCACGTAATGGTACTGGCCACCCGAGTTCCTCCAACCTGACGGGCTAGGTTTCAAGCGGGACGGCTAACTAAAGTGCTGTGAAAGCAAGGGTGTGCGAGTTATCCGATAAGTTGGGGCCCTGAGGGTTATGGTTCAGCGACACGGGCGGTGCTGACCGATGAGAGCGCTATCCGATGAGAGCAGTGACGTGAGCGGTGGCAGCGCTCGCGAGGCCATCCAGGTTGTAGCCGCCTTCGAGCACTGAGACCACGCGGCCGCCGGCGGATTGGTCGGCGATCTCCATGACGATACGCGTAAGGTCGGCGAAATCCTGATCGGTCAGGGTGAAGCGGCCAAGCGGATCGCCCTCGCGCGAATCGAAGCCCGCGGAGATCAGCACGAGTTCGGGCCGGAAGCGCTCCATTGCGGGGACCAACGAGTTCTCGACCGCGCCCAGAATTTCGCGCCGTCCCGAGCCCGCGGGAAACGGAAAGTTCATCGTCGTGCCCGCGCCCGGTCCCTCGCCGGTCTCGTCGGCGCGGCCGGTTCCCGGATAAAGCGGCCACTGGTGCGAGCTGAAGAAGAACACCGAGCCATCCTGATAGAAGATATCCTGCGTGCCGTTGCCGTGGTGGACGTCCCAATCGACAATCGCTACGCGCGCCGCGCCGTGCTTAACCTGCGCATGGCGCGCGGCGAGCGCGACGTTATTCAAGATGCAGAATCCCATGCCGCGCCCGGCATTCGCATGATGGCCGGGGGGACGCACCACGCAGAACGCGTTGCGCGCCGTGCCCGAGGCGACCGCATCGACGGCGTTGAGCACGCCCCCCGCGGCGCGCACCGCGACGGCCCACGAATTGGCCGTGATGTCGGTATCGCCGGTGCTCAGATACGGACGGCCCGCCAGCACGTCAGCCTGTGCGGTGCGCAGATAGGCGGGCGTGTGGCAGAGCAGCAGCTCGTCGGCCGTGGCGTCGCGCGACTCGATACGCAGCATGCGGTCGATCAGGCCCGCGCGCTGCAGGCCGTTGAGCACGGCGTCGAAGCGCTCGGGACACTCGGGATGCTGCCGTCCGGCGAGGTGCTTACGGAACAACGGGTCGGCCATCAGCGCCGTGGTCATACTCCCCTCCTGTCGCCCCACAGGTCGACGTGCAACCGGGGGCTGAATCGGAATCCTTCGTCTTTGCAGATCTCCGCCAGCCACAGCGCGCGCTCCCGCAGGCGGACGGGGTCGACGCCTTCCGGCATCAGGATGACGTGTTCGCGATCGGCGTGCAGCGACTCCACCAGTCCGCGGATTTCGTCGAGATCGCCGGGCTGCGCGACGACGAACTTCAACTGGTAGGGATAGCCCGCCATCAATTGTGCCAGCACGCCGGGTTGGATGCGCAGGCGCTCGTGCTGTTTCGAGAATCGCGCGTCGTCCGGTGTCGAGTTCGCGAGTTTCGGGCTGATGCTCATCAGGTCGCAGGCCACCGGGTGGAAGACGGTGCCGGCGGTCTCCACGGTGATGTGCAGGCCGCGCTGCCGCAGCCGCTCGGTGAGCGGGATGATGTCGGGCGCGATCATCGGTTCACCGCCCGTCACCACGACGTGGCGTGCGGGATGCGCGCCCACCTCGTCGACGATCTGCTCCAGCGTGAGGTCCGTGCCCTCCGGATGCCACGACGTGTAGGGCGTGTCGCACCACGAGCAGCGCAGATTGCAGCCGCTGGTGCGAATGAAGACCGACGGCACGCCGAGCAGCGCACCCTCGCCCTGAATCGAATAGAACAGCTCAGCGATCTTCAAGGCCGGCCTCGTCGAAGCCCTTGCGCCGCAGCAGGCAGGCATCGCATTGCCCGCACGCCGTGCCATCGGGCCCCGGATCGTAGCAACTGAACGTCAGCCCGAAATCCACGCCGAGCTCGCACCCGAGTTTGACGATCCCCGCCTTGGTGAGTTGCAGAAGCGGCGTGTGGATCTTCATCCGCGTCTTGCCCTCCACCCCGGCGCGGGTCGCCAGGTTCGCCAGGCGTTCGTAAGCCTCGATGTATTCCGGGCGGCAATCGGGATAGCCCGAATAATCGAGCGCGTTGACGCCGATGAAGATGTCGGAGCTCTCCAACACTTCGGCCCATGCCAGCGCAAAGGAAAGGAAGATCGTATTGCGCGCGGGGACGTACGTGATCGGGATACCCGTTCCCATTTCGCCTGCCGAGCGGCCCTTGGGCACGTCGATCGCGGCGGTGAGCGCCGATCCGCCGAAGGCGTCGAGCCCGATCTTGGCCACCAGATGCCGCTCCGCCCCGAGCGCCGCCGCGACGCGCGCCGCCGCCCCCAGTTCCACCTTGTGCCGTTGGCCGTAGTCGAACGAGAGGGCGTAACACTCGTATCCCTCCCGCCGCGCCAGCGCCAGGCAGGTGGCGGAGTCCAGGCCCCCGCTCAACAAACAGACCGCTCGCTTCAAATTGTCACCATCCGCAACCTAACGTCAGAAATTGGGTTAACCTCTACACCTCTTATGGTACAGCGCCGATTCCTGTTCGCCGGCTTAGTCGCCGGACTATCCCTATTGAAGGCGCAGACTCCCACGGCGCCGATTATCAGCGCGCGGGGCGTGACCAACTTTTTCACCCAGGAACCGGCTCCGGGAGTGGTCGGGCTCGGCTCGCTGGTGCAGATCGTCGGGCTCAACCTCGGACCTCCAGACGGCCTCATGGCCGCCGAGATTCCCTGGCCCACGCAGCTTGGCAACGTGCAGGTGATCGTCGGCGGGAAGGCGGCGCCGATCTACTCGATCTCGCCCGGGACGATCATCGCCCAGGTTCCGGTGGATGCGAATGTCGGGCTGGTCGACGTGACGGTGCGGCGCGGCGGCGTGAGCAGTACGCCCGCTAAAGTTACGGTCGCCGCGATGGCGCCCGCGGTCCGCACCGCCGACGATTCCGGCGCCGGCGTGCCCTGGGGCAAGATCACCGCGCAGGCGATCGCGACCACCGCCACGGGCCTGGGACCGACCGATCCCAAAATCGCGAGCGGCGACGTCGGGCCCTCCGACAAACCCGCCGTGCCCACGAATGAGATTTCGGCGTACGTCGGCGGATTGCGCGCCAAGGTGACGGCGACCGCTTCCACCAAGCGGCCCGGCGAATTCGACATCAACGTTGCCGTCCCCACAGGAGCGGGTCCGGGCGATCTGGTCACTCTGTTCGCCGGACGGCAGGCCGCCAACGTCACCGTCTTCCAGCCCGCCTCCGCGCCGCAGGTGATCTTCCTGCCGATGCCCGATAAGCCGCCGACGATCACCGCGCTCTCCGACACGGGCGTGAACGGCAGCTACCTGATCGCTACCGGCGCCCGCGATTCCGACGGCTGTTATCCGGCGCTCGGCGTCAACCTGCGCGCACGCACCATTGCCGCGATTCCGGACTGTCTGACCAGCGTGAACGCGAACGTGCAGCCGCTTGCCGTGCCGGCGAACGGCGATACCGTCGCAGCGCTGATCGGCCCGCCGGCCGGCGATGCTACGACCGGCATCAGTTCGACAGTGAAGATCTTCAGCGCCGCGGCCGATCCGGTGAAAGTCACCCTGCCCGCCGCGGCCGCCACCCTCACCGCCACACCGAACAGCTTTACGGCAACGCTGCCCGGCAAGCCCGCGCAGATCGCCACCATCGATCCGGAGACGGGCGACTTTCAGACGGCCACGCCGGCGGCGGTTGGAGGAGCGGCCGGAGGGGCGGGCGCCGGCCCGGTCGTTGTTCCCGCGGTCGATATCAATGGGCTCAAGCACGTCTACGCTTCCGCGAATTTGGGGAATAATCGCCTCGCCGTGATTGCCGGCGACGATCCGCTGAAACCCACCAAGGCGGCCTACGCGATCGTCAATAACACTGGCGCCATCACCTTCTCGATGGAGTTCCCCGCGGGATGGCTGCCGCTGCTCACCGCGGTCGCACCGCTGCGCGCCAATCAGACCGCCGCTGTGCCGCTGCCCACCGAGCCTGCCGTCTTCGACGCCGCGTCCCGAACGTTCTTCGCCATCGCCCGCAGCGCCGACGCTTCGAAGGATGCCTTCCTCGCATTTCCGATCACCAATACCGATCCCAAGGTCGTTGATTTCCCCGATGGCTGGTTCGCCGCTTCCTGCACCGCCGACATTCGCCTGCTCACCCTGAATCTGGTCGGACAAGTGGCGCTGGTCGGATCCAAAGTCGCCGAGACGGAGTTCAAGACGGCGTGTGCCGGTACCGCGTTCCTGATGCTCGATTTCTCGGACGCCAAGATTCAAGCGAGGATGCAGGCGATCCCGCTCGGCGACAACGGGCAGATCCGCGTGCCGGCGGCGCGGACCGATGCGTCGGTCGCGCTGATGAACGATTACGTGTACGCGGTGAAGCTGGACAGCACCCGCGCCACGACGAGCGACGCGCTGTACGTGCTCGACGGCGTCAACGCCAGCGTAGTCACGATGCCGCTGCCCAATGCGGTGACCGCTTTCACGGTCGGCACGCTCCAACAGGTTCCGGAGTCCAATTCGCTGCTCGTGCAGACCATCGACAAGCTGGCCGGCGACCAGGGCTTCGTACTCTTCAATCTGGATGCGCAGACCGCCGCCAACCTGCCGCTCCCCGATGGCTTCGCCACCGTCGCGAGTCTCGCCGATGGCACCGCCGTCTGCTGCTTCGCCACCCATAAGTTGATCGCGCGCGCCGTCAAGCAGGGAGGCTCCGCCGCCGCGATTTACGATCTGGTCACCGGCGATGTCAATGTCGTGACCAACCCGGAGAACGTGACCAGCATCGGCCCGGCCGCCGGTCAGTCGCGCGT
>JAOAPT010000254.1 GCA_025463045.1 Candidatus Solibacter sp. | reverse complement strand
CTTGAAGGCGTACGCGCCCAGCGTATCGACGCGCCGCGCGAGCCCCGGCGCATTCACGCCCGCAATCTCGCGCAGATTCTCGCGATTGTACGTATAGAAAACATACACGCGCCCGCTCGGAACCTTTAGCGGCATCGCCCAGGACGCCTCCGTTCCATTCGCCGGTTCGATATCGATCAGCGGACTCCACGTCCTGCCTTGATCGCTGCTGATCGTCGCCACGATGTGCTGGCCCGGTTGTCCTTCGACCCCGCTGCCCGTCGTCAGCGTGCTCAGCCACCGCCCGTCCGACGTGATCACCACGTACGGCTGATCGCAGTAGCCCTCTTTCGGAATCGGAAATCCGTTGACGATATTGCGCGAATCGATGTTGCGCGGATCGTCCGCCACCGGCGCCCCCGCGAGCGGAGCTGCCAACAGTCCGCCGAGAAATTCTCTCCGCCGCATCGCCTACTCCAACTCCGCCGCCGACCAGTCGGGGATCGCACCGGCGCGCGATGCCACCAGGCCGCCGAGACGGTTCGCGTAGCTCCCGATGCGCGCTGCGCTCCACCCCTGCGAGATCCCGTGCAGGAAGGCCGCGGCGAAGGCATCCCCCGCGCCGACTGCATCGGCCACCTTCACCGGAGATGCCGGACACTCCGCGCGATCATCGCCGATCCGAATCTTGCACCCGCGCTCACCGCGCGTCACCGCGGCCGCCCAGACGCCCCCGAAATCGGGAAACAACTCCGCCTCTTCTTCGTTCAGCTTGATCACGTTAGCCAGCGCGATCGATTCGCGCACTAACTCCGGCGTGTAGCTGGCGCGCCGTAAGTTCACATCATAGAAACGCCGCGCGCCAGGCAGGGCCTCCATTAAGCTGCGCACTTCGCGCCGCGCGCCCGCGTCCATCTGATAAAGCGTCCCGAAATAAATCCAATCAGGCTCGAGGGCCGCGAGCCGCGTAAGCTCCGCCTCACTCAGTCGTAGAAAATCGTAAGCCGCCGGACGATGTATCGTGTAATCGGGTTGACCCGCCGCATCGAGACATACCGTCACGTGTCCCGTCGGCGCGCCCGCCGCTGTCTGAATGAACGAGGTATCGAGCCCGAGCGCTGCCGCTTTTTCGCGCGCCGCCGCGCCGCGTTCATCATCACCCACTGCGCTAAGAAACAAAACGCGATGCCCCAGCCGATGCGCGTTGACCGCAAAGTTAAAAGGCGCACCGCCAAGGCGCGACGAATCGGGATAAACATCCCACAAAATCTCGCCGATGCTGAGGATTGTCATACGATGCTAAAACTCACAGCCTATCATTTGTCTTGGGAGTAACGAGCCACCGCCTCCATCGCAGGCATAAAAACTTTCGATTTGCCATGACGCAGTCGCTCGCTTAACCTGAGATCGTAGGCAGATTGTCCAAGCCGACAGCTCCCAATCTTACATAAAAATAAATGGAGGAAAGACTGTGAGCAACAGGTGTCCGCGGCCACTGGCCGCGCTAGCGGCGATCGTGTATCTATCTATTCCATGCAGTGCGCAAACCAATGAAGTCCCTTCTGTCAAAGGTGAAGTGCATAGTGATACCCCGGTTAACTTTCGGGACTACCGCGTGGAACTGGAAGACTTGAACCGGCACGGAGAAATCTACCACGCCGAGCTGCGCCTCGATGGCGAATTCGAAATGCGCCACATCACAGCCGGCGAATACCAGCTCCGGCTGACCACTCTGCATGGCGACGTCGTCCAGCAGGATTTTGTGACGGTCAACTCGCTGGTCCCCATCATCAACGTGTATTTCAGGACCGGCCGCAAACCAACTTCCGCGCCCGGCACCGTATCGATCACTCAACTTCGTCATCCGCCGGATCGAAAGGCGATCCAATCCTTCGCGGCCGCGCAGCGCTTCGCCGCCTCGGGCAATCCGGAAAAGGCAGCGGCCGAGTTACAGAAGGCCGTCACCATTTCACCGGAATTTGCGGATGCCTATACCAACCTCGCAGTCCAACACATGCGAATGCAGCGCTTTCCCGAAGCCGCCGAAGAAATGCAGCGAGCCATCGCGATCGCCGGACCCAACGCGATGAGGCTGTGCAACCTGGCCTATGCGCAGATCAATCTCGGCCGCCTGCAGGAAGCGCTCGTATCGGCACGCGCCGCGCTGCGGTTGGATTCAGACTCCGCGCAGGGGCATCTGATTCTCGGGTCGCTGCTCGCCGGCAACCGGCGCACGCTGCCGGAAGCGATCACCCACCTGGAGCGCGCCGCCGAAACCATGCCTTCCGCGCGCGCAGTCCTCGAGCGGGCGCAAAACGCGTTGCAGGCGCCCCAGCCGAACTAATCGACCTCGCCGACGATCTCCTGATCCTCGTAGCACCAGATCCAGCTCTCGCCGGGCTCGATCGAGCGCACCACCGGATGCTTCACCCGATGGTAGTGCTTGGTCGCGTGCTTGTTCTTCGACGAATCGCAGCATCCCACGTGCCCGCACATCATGCAGAGCCGGAGATGGACCCAATGATCGCCCATCTTCAAACACTCTTCGCAGCCATGTTTGCTCGTCGTTGTGATCGTTGCCTCATCGAGATGCTTACATGCGCTCTTCATCGTGTGCTCCCCGATTGTGCCGTGCTCTCGGATTGTGCCGTCCGCGCTTCGAGCGCGGCGCGGTCCCAACCAGCTAATCGCGCGCTCGCGTCATAAGTACTCTGCAGGAAGTCCAGCAGCGCGTCTCCCGGAAACTCTGCCGCGCGCATCTGGTCGTACATCAAAATAAACTCGCCGAGTTGCGCGTTCCACCCCGCGCTCGCGGGCCGGACGGTCTCCCGCTCCAGCCCCTCGGGCTTGGGCACGGCGTACGCGTAGAACGCCGGACCGGCGAAGCCCGCGCCCGGCCAGAAGCCGGCGCTGATCACTTCGTGCGAATACGCCGGACCCGAGATTACTCCCTTGCGCGGCGGAGCAGGCCTTCCGCTGAACCGCGTGTACGCCAGGTCGAAGCTCCCCCAGAAAAAATGAATCGGACTCTGCTTGCCGATGAATTGCGAACGGAAGTTCTGCATCACATTCTGCGTCGAAATCAGAATGCGCCAGACGCGATACGCATACTCGGGGTCGTACGTACGGTGTTCGAAGTCCTCTTCGAACGGAGTCTTAATCGCCATCTCCTGCGGCCTGGTTTGGATCGCAACCACGACCCCCAAACTGTGCAGTTCGTCCATCACCCAGCAGTAGAATTCGGCCACCGGCATGGATCGCAAAGGCAGAGTCCGCACAGCGCCATGGCTGGTGCGGATCTCCAGCGCATGCTCCAGAAAATCGAACTGAATTTCGAAGGTTCCGCCGCCATAAGGGATCGCAGAGGTGGTGAGGCCGCGGGCGTTGACATACAGCGTCACGTTCCACCAGTGATTGAGCGGCGGACTCAGCATCAAGCGAATCTTACCCACCACCTGAGTCCATAGTTGCAGCGTCAGGTAAGTGTCCTGCCACGCAGACAGCGGCAGTTCAGGCCAGGACAAAGTCGATTCAACCATCCCGATCCTCCTTCGCGCGGAGTTACTTTGCGCGCGTCGCGTCCATCTTCGCCTTCATCGATGACCCGCCGGCCGTACGCACAGCATCGCCCTTGAGGTGATCGCCATCCAGCACCACATCGAACTTGAACATCCCATCGGGAACCGGTACTTCCAGCACTACCTTGTTGCCCTCGATCGTACCCTTCCCAATCGGCACCTGCTGGTCGGCATTCGGACCTGCCGTGCCGGTGATCGCCCCGCCGCTTTGTTTGAGCACCAGGTGAACGGTGTCGTCCTGCGTTTGTCCGTCCGGCGTGGTGATCTTGAACGTGCCGTCCCAGGTCCCGGTGACATCGGCCGCGCTGGCCGCGAGCACCAGAAACAGGGCCAGAAGAGCTAGTCTGAATATCTTCATAACTCAGAGTAGCGCACTCGTCAAATGCCGCTCCGTGCGTTCCCATAGTAGCCTTAAGGTACCGATGATCACGATGCGCACTCTCGCATTCCTCCTTGCCGCTGCGATTCCATCGGCGTGTGCGGCCGACTCACAGGCCTCCGCCGCGCTCGCCAAAGCAGTTGCCGCTTTCGAGAGCAATCTCGCCAAACAGAAGCACTGGAACTGGACCATCACCGAGACCCGCGGCCTGCTCGACAAATCCGGCAAGAGCGTCGTCGCGTTCCCTCCCGTCACCTCGGAATCCGTCATCCGCAGCAACGGCCGGAGATGCAACGCCGTGACCGCATGGGGCGACGGCCGCGAGCCCTATATGAAGGATGCCGATGCCGACGAACGCTGTCAGGCCTACGACGCGCTCGGCACTCCGTTCGACGTCGCCATTCTGCTGAAGAGCGCCAACGCCAAACTCCAGCCGCACACGGGCTCCACGATTGCGATCGCGGTGCTCCCCGACAAAACCAAACTCCACGCGCCCGAGTACGCCATCCGCTGCGCTGCGTCCATTAAGGCTACGATCGAGCTCGATCCCGCCGGTTATTTCCCCGTGAGCATCGAAGGAGAGGTCGCCGAATCCGGCTGCGACAGCACGTTCGTTCCCGTTGTCCATTACGAAACCGCCTCGCGACAGCCCATGGTCGGCCAGTTCCGCAAGGGCGCCGCCTTCCTCGTGAAATACGCGCTGCAAAAAGACCGCTTCGAGAATCCCGAAAATAGTTACTGGATCTCCGTTACCCAGCACTATCTGCAGCCCTGGAATTCCGAAGCGAAGCTGCTCTACTATTGGGGCCGTCAATTCCGTGTCTTCCCCAACCACGCGACCCATCTCGTGAAAGACGTCAAAACCACCGCGCAGGAATTCGGCGTCGGATCCCAACTCCGCTTCGACAAGGAGCCCTGAAGGAGGCATGAATTAGGCATGAAGAAGGCATGAAGAAGGCATGAGAACCGCGATCCTTCTGGCGTGCGCATCCCTCGCGCTGCTCGCGTTTCTCTGGGACGGCCCCGAACCGCGCCGCCCGCCCGGCATCCTCGCTCCCCTCGAGCCCGAGCAGGTCGATATCGAGCGCGCCACGCCTTTCCCTTATAAGGATGTCAAAATCACGCCGCTCGCCGAGTTCCGCATCCGCGCCCGCGTGCTCTTGACCAATCACTACTGGTGGGGCAGGGAAGCCTCTGTCTCGCCCGTCGACCTCACGCTCGGCTGGCGCCTCATGTCGAACCAGGAAATCCTCGACAGCCTCCGCATCTACAGCCTCCCGCGCGCCTACTCGTGGACCGCGCG
>JAOAPT010000692.1 GCA_025463045.1 Candidatus Solibacter sp. | reverse complement strand
CAGATACAAGACGGCGAAAATCCACATCACTCCGCCCACACCGAGGGACGGCAGGCAGAGTCCGACAATTGCAGGCCCCACCCAGGTGCTGGCTCCAGCGCCAAGATTCAACATCGACATCGCGGCGCCCCGGTGATCGGGCGCGAGCGAAGGCATCAGTGCGGACAGCGGGACGTAGCCAGCAAGCGTGGCTCCGTACATCACGCCGGCGATCACGCACAGTGTGTAGTTGCCGCCGAAAATATGGGGCACGTAGTAGAGCAGCAGCGTCGTGATG
The DNA here is from genome assembly GCA_025463045.1 of Candidatus Solibacter sp. Classification (GTDB taxonomy): domain Bacteria; phylum Acidobacteriota; class Terriglobia; order Bryobacterales; family Bryobacteraceae; genus Solibacter. Next base: position 4,346 of record JAOAPT010000692.1, on the reverse strand, counting down.
GCGGAGCCCACGCCTCCACACAGAGCGACCGTCCGGCGCCAGCCGAACTTGTCCCCGATGATGCCGAACAGCAGGTTCCACACGATGTTGCTGAGGAAGATCGCGCTCAACAGTCGTAGCCACGCGGTGAGACTGAAGCCGATGGTTTGGGTGAAGAATACCGGAAGGAACACGAGGAATCCGAATTGCGGTGCGGTGTTGATGATGCGCACCACGCAGCCGGCCGCGGTCTTTGGCTTCCTCCACGCGATGGTCACGCTGGCGAGCAGCGTCTTCAGCGGATTCTCGCCTTTCGGCGCCAGCCGCTGGTATCCGGCCGGCTCGCGCAGGCCGAACATCGCGATCAGCCCGCCGATCACCACCAGGCCGAGCGACGTCCAGAGCGTGTTGTAGGCCCCGATCAGCGGCACCGAAAAGCTGGCGAACAGGGACCCGAGCGTCGGTAGGCCGCCGGTGAATGCGAACCAGAACCAGCCGACCGCCGTGCCCAGCCGCCGCGCCGGCGTTGCCGCTGTGATCCACACCAGGAAGCCGTAGGCGAACAGCGGATAGCCGAATCCACGCAGGGCATAGGTGAAGAGCACGGTCGAATATCCGGCGGACGTGGACAGCGTGACTAGAAACAGGACTTCGAAGACAGCCCAGATCCCGAGCCCCGTCCACATCACCCGGCGCGGTCCCCACAAATCGGAGAGCGCGCCGGAGAACCACGCCGCCACTGCCGCCGTAACGCCGTATGCGGTGAAGACCGCCGCGACCTCCGGTTGCGATATGCCGCGCGCCAGCAGGTAGGGCGAAAGGTAGCCCGATTCCACACCGTCGCCGATCATAAATAGCAGGAGCCCAAGGTATCCCCACGCCAGCGGAGGATAAATGCCCATGCGGTCGAGCACGTGCGCGCGCGTTGCGGCGTCGATTTTTTCAGATGTCATATCAGGTTTCCATTCTCCGCAATCCCGGACCTACCAGTACAGCTTGAGCGCCAGTTGGATCTGCCGCGCGGCCCGCGCCGAACGCACAGACCCGAAGGCCAGCGACGATTTCGAGCCTTCCGGCGCGGCGAAGTTGGTGTGGTTTAGCGCGTTGAATGCCTCTCCCCGGAACTGCAGGCGCATCGCTTCCCTGGGCAGCTTGAAGTACTTCTGGATGCTCAGATTACTGCCGTAGTAAGGGAAGCCGCGTGCAATGTTCCGCCCGGCGTTGCCGAAGGGATGATTCGGATCATTGGGGAGCACTATGTTGGAGACGATGAATGCCTGGTCCGGCGTGCGCTGATCGGAAGGCAGCATCACAGGACCGATGAGGTTCGGACGCATCGTGGTCTGCGAAGAGACCTGATACTGCGCCGGAACCGTCCAGCTCAGGTTGACCGGCTGGCCGCTCCACATGTTGTTGATGACGCCCAGGCGCCACCCGCCGATGACTGCGTCGATCACCGGCCGCGCGTTGCCGGCCCAGCGCTGGCCTTGTCCTACGGGCAGTTCGTACACCAGGCTGGTCACATTGCTGAACGGCTGATCGTACGACGAGAGCGCCTTGTTGCCGGCGAAGTTGTGGCCGTCCTGCGGGAAGATGTTGTCGCCATTCGCCACCTCAAGCGCGTCCGATCCGTTGTCCATCCCTTTCGACCAGGAGAACGAATTCAGAACGTACAGACCCTTGGGTCCGCGGTACTCGAACCGCGCCTGTAGCGAGTTGTATCGCGACCAGCCGGAAGGCCCGGTCACGCGAATGGCCGAGAAGTTCTGGTTGGGGCGACGTGTTTGCAGGGTAAGGTTCTGCCCGGTCAGGTTCGGCCGCGCCTGATTCAGGTCGTAGTAAATGGCCTGTTTCAATCCATGGTTGCCCACGTATGCGAGGTCGATCAGCATTCGTTTAGCGGCTTCGCGCTGCACGGAGAAGAACCAGCTTTGCAGATAATTGGTCCGGCTGTCCTGCGGAATCCATTTCACGTCCGCGGTATGCGGATCGAACTTGTCGGGGTCGGTGATACCGGCCGGCAGACCGTCCATGGTCTTCAGGTACCCTGGCGCGCCCGGCTGCTGATCGATCCGCACATTGACCAGTTGCGGCCCGGCGAACGCGAGGAGATTGGCTGCGCCGCCGCGTGTGAAGTGGTTGTAGTTGATGCCGTACCCGGTGCGGATCACGGTCTTCCGGTCGATCGTGTAAGCCAGGCCGAGGCGCGGGGCGAAGTTGTTCCGGTCGGGATTCACCAGCGCCCGGTCGAAGATTGAACCGGGGCGCGCCATGACGATTTTGTCGAGGCCGAGATCGTAGTTACTCAGCTTATTGTTGGCCTCATACTGAGGGGTTGCGTATTCGTAGCGTAGTCCCAGGTTGAGCGTGAGGCGGGAACTGACCTTCCAGTCGTCCTGCACATAAGCGAACTGCATGCGCTGCCGCAGTTGAGCTACCAGGAGATTGGATGCCGCGATCTGGCTGCGCGCGCCGAACATGAAGTCCGCCAGGTTGTAGATCGCAGTCCCGCTTGCCCCCGCTGGACGGCTGAACACGCCGGAGTAAGTGTCCTGGCCGTAGAGTGGGTTCGAGTCCTGGTCTTCAACGTTGACCAATTGGTATTCGTAGCCGGCCTTCACCGTCTGGCGGCCGAAGCTGCGCGAGATATTGACGCGCGGATTGACCACGGTCGGGTACTGCCACTGCGGATTGGTAGCCTGACGACCGAAGGCGGTATAGCCGGAGACGGACTGTGTGTTCAGCCCTCCGCGCACGCGAGGGTCGGAAGTGTAGCCCGGGATGCCATACGTCTGGAGCATGTCGGGTCCACCGCCCATGGGAGGCATCTTGCCGCCGCGAGTGCGCGTAATGCCGAGCCGGACTTCGAGGACCGTCGCTGAATTGAGGATGAACGTGGTTGCCGCTACCATCCCTTGGTTGAGCGTGTAAATGCGGCCATTGCCGTTGCCGCCCGATCCGCCGGGAATGGTGCCCGGTTCGAGCCGGTTGTCCTTGCGCTGACTGATGCGTACGAAGCTGTTGGCGCGGGGGCTCCAGTAGCGATCGATCTTCACATCGCCTTTGTCCGAGAAATCGCGGAAGGGAACCAGGCGGCTGTAGTTGCTGGTGGTGCCAGGACGATTCGGCTCCGGCAATTCGTTGAGCACCTTGCGGGCAAACGGTGTGATGTCGCTGGCCGCGATCACGCCGCCCGGATAGGTGGCGCCGGTGAAAGGGTTCTTGATCGTGGAGCCGAGCTTGCCGCTACGCTGGTCCATGGTGGGAAGCGTGGCGAACGCAAGTTCGTTGCGGATGAGACGGAAGCCTTCGTAGTCCGCGAAGAAGAACGTCTTGTTCTTCTGTACCGGACCGCCAAACGTAAAGCCGTACTGGTTGCGATTCATGACCGGCTTCACGTCTTCCGTCGGCTTGAAGAATCCGACCGCGTTCAGTTGTGTGTTGCGGAGAAACTCCCAGGCCGATCCATGGAAGGCGTTCGTGCCGCTCTTGAACGCCACATTGACGGTAGCTCCCAAGCTGCGGCCGAACTCCGCGCTCACGTTGTTAGTCTGCACTTTGAATTCGACGATGGCGTCGGGCGATGGCTGGATCGCCTGATTGGAGAATCCCTGGTTGCTGGTAGCGTAGGAATTGTTATCCACGCCATCGAGCATGAAATTGTTTACCGAAGAGCGCAGCCCGTTGACGTTGAAGGATCCTTCCCGTGGCTGCGACCCTTCGCTCAGCGACGATTGCCGGACACCCACCGAGAGCAGCGCGAGGTCGGAATAGTTCCGGCCATCGAGCGGAAGTTCGAGCACCTGCTGCTGATTGATCACCTGCCCACGATCGCTGCTGTCCCCTTCGACCACGGACGCGGTCGCCGACACCTCGACGCTGGTCTGCACGTCGAGCACGCGCAGCGCGAAGTCGACGCGCTGGCGGGCATTCACCTTCAACTCGACATCGGCTGCCTTGGCCGATTGAAACCCGGTTGCGGAGACGGCCACGTCATAGTGGCCGATGCGAACGGTGACGAACTGGTAGTTGCCGTTGGCGTCCGTAGTAGCGCGGGCGGATACCCCGGTTTCCAGGCTGTTGAGTACGACGGAAGCGCCAATGATGGCTCCCCCTTGGGAATCCCGGACGCTGCCGAGGATCGTGGCGGATTCGAACTGCGCGTACAAGGCGGTCCCTGTCATCAAGGCGACCAACACTGCCATGTGACGCATCCATTTGAGAAGTTCTGACATCATAGTCCCTCCACGTTGATTAAATTGGTTTCGCCCGGGCTCATCGGGAGACCCCCGGCGAGGCTGTGTGCATCGGGCCGAGCTCGCCGATGTCGGCCACCACCACATCCGGAGGCGCCTCGAGAGTGGCCG
>JAOAPT010000207.1 GCA_025463045.1 Candidatus Solibacter sp. | reverse complement strand
CACGAGCGGCTAGGAGTATTGTTGACCGGAATTAGCTACTGCATCGCGGGCCGGAGCTCGGCAGCAGCGGAAATTGCCGATGCGATCTCTGACACTGGAACTACCTGGTCGACCGCTCCCACCATCACTGCTTCACGAGGCATCCCATACACAACGCAAGTGGCTTCGTCCTGCGCGATTGTGCGTGCGCCGGCCAGTCAGCTAACCTTTGATGTCGCGGAATGCTGCTTCGATTTCGTGCTGAACCTCGGGTGAGACGCCGATAAGCGGCAGTCTGGGCGGTCCGCCATAGTACCCGTTCAAATCCATCGCGTGCTTCAGACCTGGGACGCCGTACTTTGTTGTCACCAGTTGAGCCGCTCGCGCAATGCGGCCCTGCCAGTCCTTTCCTGCCTCTGCTTCCCGCGTGCGGTGTGCTTCCCAGATCGTGATGGTCGCATACGGCGCGGCATTGGCGAAGGCGAGCACCGCCCCCACAGCACCGGCCTGCAAAGACGGCCAGAGCGTGGGTGCCGAACCAACCAGTACCTGAAAACCCGGCTTCACTTCCCGTATCATTTGCATCACCTTCTCGAGACTGCCCGAGCTCTCTTTGATCGCGATGATGTTCGGGTGCGCGCTCAGTCCGACCACCGCTTCCACCGCGATATCCACGCCGGTCGTCTGCGGCCAGTTATAGATGATCAGCGGAATCTTCGACTGGTCCGCGACCGCGCGAAAGTACAGCATCTGCGCGTCCGTCCGGTTGATCAGATTCTTGTAGTAGTGCGGCGTCCGCACCATCGCCGCCTTGTACCCCATCGCCGCCGCGCGATTTGTCAGGTCGACGGTTTCACGCACGCTCTCCACGCCCGTCCCCGCGATCAGCAGTTTCTCCGGCGCGGCATACTTCGCCACCTGTTCCCAAACCGTACACTTTTCCTCGGGGGTGACCATCACGCTCTCGCCGGTCGAACCCATCACCACGTAGCCGGAAAGTGTCGTCAGATTCCACTTCTCCACGTTGTGCTGGATCTTCGACAGATAAATGTTTCCACTGTGATCGAATGGTGTAGTAATTGGTGGGAAAATACCTTGTAGCTTCATCGGTGCAATTCCAAAATAGCACCTGTACCTCACGGGGACGATACTCATGTTTTCACTCGAAATCGATTGCGATCCGGAAGACCGCGACATGCTCATTGCCGAGCTCTGGGAACAGGGCTCCGCCGGCATCGTCGAGCTGAATCCGGTCACCGTCCGCGCTTTTTTTGAGGACGCCGCCAATTACGGCGCGCTCCTCAAGCTCTTCCCCGCCGCGCGCCGCCGCGAAGAGGAACAGCGCGATTGGGTGCAGTCCGCCCGCGATCTGCTCCAGCCGATGGAGGTGGGCCGCCGCTTCTTCCTCGTCCCCGAATGGCGTGACGATCCTGCCCCGGAAGGCCGCTTCCGAATCGTCGTCAATCCCGGGATGGCCTTCGGCACCGGCGTCCATGAGACCACCCGGCTCTGCATCGAGGCACTGGAAGCCTACCTTCAGCCGGGGATGACGGTGCTTGATGTCGGCACCGGCTCCGGGATTTTGGCGCAGGCCGCTGCTCTGCTCGGGGCGGCCCAGGTGCTCGCCTGCGATATCGATCCCGTTGCCGTCGAGATCGCGCGCATGGGCTTCATCGGCTCGGTGGACGCCGTCGCCGGCGGTACGGCGGACCTCGTGCTCGCCAACATCAGCCCGGAGGCCATCGTCCAACTCTCCGCGGATTTGCTGCGCGTTCTCAAGCCTGGCGGATTGCTCCTCGCCAGCGGCTTCGAATTACATGAGGTGGAGCAGATGCGCGCCGCGCTGCCCGGCGCGCGCGAAGTGCGGGAAAAAGGCAATTGGGCTCTGATTGTCGTGTAGGGACTCGTGTCGAGCCTTGCGGCTGAACGCTAATGTTTTTGCCCGCGTGTGCCGATATGAGTACTGCAGGTTGAGCGGGCTTCGCGTGAGGCCCGCTGGTTTCTGCATACCCAAGGGAGCCACTTACATGTTTTCGCGGATCACCATTGGCAGGAAGCTCGTTCTGTCGGTCGCCGGACTTCTCGCGTTGCTGGTCGTATTCGGTTTCACCTTCATGAATGTCGCCGGCACGCTCAAGGAGACTTTAGACACGGCTGTCGACAAGACCATGCGAAAGATCGCTTTAGCAGGGGCCTTTCACACCGCTGAGGCGGACATGATGATCGGAGAGCGCGGCATCATCCTGGCTGCCTTCACCAGGAACAATGCCCTGTTCGAGGCCGCTAAGACCCAGTTTCTCACCAACACCGAACTGGCCAATCGGATCCTGAATGAAATCACTCCCTTGCTTGCAACTGATGAGGGGCGCCGCCTGGTGGAAGAATCGCGAACCGGGGTTGCCGCGTGGACTAGAGAATTCGTCGAGGTGGAGCGCCTCACCGCCATTGGTCCGAGTGCGGCTTTCACCTATGCCACGGAGCACACCGTTCCGATCTACGGAGCGCTGGGCAAGAACGCCCGCAGATTGCAAGACATTCAAGGCGCCCGCCTGGCTCAAGATCGCGCCGATGCCGCCGACCAAAATTCGCGGAGCCGCCTGATCGCGTTAACTCTGCTTGCCCTCGCATTGGGCTTGGGTGCGCTTGTCCTCTTCAGGGTGAGGCAGATCAGCCGCACCTTGCAACGGGTCGCCACCGACATGACCGATGGCGCCAATCAGGTCGCCAGCGCGGCGGGACAGGTCGCCGCCTTCAGCCGGTCGCTCGCGCAAGGCTCTTCCGAGCAAGCCGCGTCCATCGAAGAGACATCGGCTGCCACGGAGGAGATTCACTCCATGGCGCGCCGCAATACCGAAAACTCCAACACCGCTGCCGTTCTGGTGTCCCAGTCGCAGCAGAAGTTCGACGAGACCAGAGCGTCGCTCGATCAGATGGTGACTGCGATGACCGAAATCACCTCCTCCAGCGCCAAAATCTCGAAGATCATCAAGGTCATCGACGAGATCGCGTTCCAGACCAACATTCTCGCCCTGAACGCCGCGGTGGAAGCCGCGCGCGCCGGAGAAGCGGGATTGGGCTTTGCGGTGGTGGCCGATGAATTCCGCAACCTTGCCCAGCTCTGCGCCCAGGCTGCCAATGACACCGCTGA
>JAOAPT010000161.1 GCA_025463045.1 Candidatus Solibacter sp. | reverse complement strand
CCTGCTCTTCCCGATTCTCAAACGCAACCGTTTCGATGGCACGGTCGTGGTGAACAGCATTCCCCCGGTTGAGGAGAATCGCTGGCTGCTGGAACTCGCCCGCGAGCACGAGTTCATCCGCGGCGTGGTCTGCTGGGCGGATCTCTCGAATCCCGCTCTTCCCGCGGTGCTCGACGAATATCAGCATCACGCCAAATTCCGCGGCGTCTTCGCGGACCGTCCCGATGCAGGCGGGCTTGCCGAACTCGCGCGCCGCGATCTCACGCTCGATCTCCCTCCTCGCTTCGAACTCGCGCAGTCAATCGCGGAGGAGTTCCCCACGCTGCGCATCGCGATCGATCACGTGGGACGACCGTCCTTGATGGCTGACGTTCATCCCGAGCAACTCGAAGCGCTGGCGCGCCATCCCAACATCTTCGTCAAGATCAGCGGCCTGATTACCGACGCCCCGACGCAGTGGAACGCGCAACAGTTTGCGCCTTGGGCACGCGCGGCGCTCGCCGCCTTCGGCCCCGAGCGTGTCATGTACGGCAGCGATTGGCCCAGCTATTTGCCGGCGGGCACGTGGAAGGAAGCGCTCGCCGCTTTCACGCAGGCCATCGGCGCGCAGACTCTCGAAACGCGCGAACAGCTGTTGGGCGCTGCGGCGCGCCGCTTCTACCGTCTGGAAGACGGAGCCGCCGCGTGAGTTCGAAAGACACTCGCTACAACTTCGCCGCTTTCGTCGCGCTCACCGCGCTCAATTTATCGATCGCCTGGCGGCTGCTCAAAATCGAATATATCAATCAGCTAGCGTCAGTCGACGGACTCTTCATCGGCATCGCGCGCTACATATCCACGCATTGGGGCGACTTCTCGTGGTTTCCGATCTGGCACTGCGGCATGCCATATCAGGACACGTACGTCCCGATGCTGCACCTCGTCGTCGCCGCGGTGTCCTCGCTCGGACACGTCTCGGCGGCGCGCGCTTATCACATTGTTGTCGCGGTCACGTATTCGCTCGGACCGGCCGCGCTCTACTGGATGGCAGTGCGTCTCGGTGCGTCGCGCGGCGCCGCCTTTCTCTCCGCGCTGTTCTATTCGCTCTTCTCGCCGTCGCTCCTCATGATGGCCGACATGGCCAAGGACGCCGGCGGCATCTGGTACTCGCGCCGACTGCAGGTGATGACCGTCTATGGCGAAGGTCCGCACGTCACCGCCATGACGCTGATGCCCGTAGTGATCGTCGCCCTGCAGAACGCGCTCGTGAAACGCGATAGTCGCGCGATCGCGCTAGCGGCGCTCGCCATCGCGGTCGTCTTCCTCACCAACATCCCGGGCTCAATGGCGCTCGGTGTCGCCGTCTTCTGCTGGATCTGCGCGCAGCCGCGCGATCGCCTCCGCGCCGCCTGGGCGATTGCCGCCGGAGCATCGGTACTGGCCTACTGCGCCGCCTGTTTCGGCGTGCCGCCCTCCAGCATGTTTCGCGTCGGCGTCAACGTGAGCAACATGCATCGCGGCTTTGGGAACAGCCTCCGCTACGGCCCACTGCCGCTCGCACTCGCGCTCGGCACAATCGCCCTCGCCGGCTATCTGCTCGCTCGAACTCGCCTGCCGCTGATCGTGCGCTACGCAATCCTGTTCTCCGCCCTCGTTGGCCCGATGGCAGCGACCGCCGACGTCGAGGTGTACGAACTTCTCCCGCAGGCCGGCCGGCTGCATCTCGATTTCGAAATTGGCGCGTGCCTCCTGCTGGGCTGTGCGACATGGGCCATCTACAAACTGATGCCAGGCTCGCTGTGGCCCGTCGCGCTCGCGCTCCTGATCGGCGCCATCGCTGCCCAATACCCGCACTATCGCTGGCGCGCGAAGTTCGACACCCAGCGCGCCGATCTCGAGAAAAGATCCGAGTACACGACCGCGCGCTGGCTGGATGGCCACATGAACGGCGGCCGCGTCTACGCCACCGGGTCCACCGCCTTCTGGCTGAACGCCTTTTCCGCCACGCCTCAATTGAACGGCTGCTGCGATCAGGGGCAATCGATGGCCGTGCTCAACGAGGTGCCGTACAAGGTCAATTCCACCGAGGGCAATAATTCCACCGAAGCCGGCATCAACTGGCTGCGCGCTCTCGGCGTGCAGGCGATGGTGGTCAACGGGATCGAGAGCACCGACGAGTACAAGGACATCCGCCTGCCCCAGCGCTTCGAGGCCGCGCTGCCGCTGCTCCACCGCGAGAACGGCGATTCGATCTACGGAGTCCTGCCGATCGGGACGTCGCTCGCCCACGTTGTCCGCCCCGCCGACCTCGTGCCCGTTCACGTTCCACCCAAATTCGAATACCCCGACATCCTGAGATACGCCCAAGCCACGATGGACTCCGCGCGTCCGACTGCTGAATTCACCTGGCTTCGCAGCAGCCACGCGCGCGTCCGGGCTAATCTGCGCGCCGACGATCTGGTGTCGGTGCAAGTCGCCTGGTTCCCCGGCTGGAAGGCAACGGTCAGCGGCGCGCCGCGTCAGGTCTACGAGGACGGCATGGGCTTTCTCGTCGTCCGACCGCAATGCACCGGCGATTGCGAGATCGATCTGGCGTGGACCGGGCGCGGCGATCTGGCGCTTACCGCAGTGCTCTCACTACTCGCGCTGGGCCTGCTCGGCGCGATGATCTATCTGCGCCGTCCACTGCCGTATCTTTACATAATGGCGTGCAATAATGAACCAAATGCAGGGCTCTCAACGGCGCCCGCCGCAGGCAAACTGAATTGACCAATCTTCCCAAGAACTCGCGATCCAAACAAATCCTCCTGGATTTTTTTCTGGTGTTCGTCTTCACGGCGATCTTGATCAAACCGTATTTCAAGGCCAAGTACACCGACAAATGGGCCTCGATCGAGAGCACCTTCATCGCCGATGCGCGCTTCCTGTCCGATCACTGGCCGCACCCGCAGTGGCAGCCGCTCTGGTATGCCGGCACGCGCTTCGACTATATCTACCCGCCGGCCCTGCGCTACGGCACCGCCGCGATTTCGAAGATCTTCGGCTACTGGCCGGTGAAGGCGTATCACTTCTACACGGCGCTCTTATACGCCATTGGAATCGCCGGCGTCTACCTGCTGATGCGCGTCGGCACCAAATCGCGCGGCAGTGCATTCCTCGCCGCCATCTCCACCGCGTTGATGTCGCCGATATTCCTCTTCATGCCGCGCTTCCGGGGAGACGCGTGGCTGCTCCATCCACAGCGCCTCGGAGTACTCGTCAAGTATGGCGAGGGCCCGCACATGAGCGCCCTTGCCCTCATCCCGATCGCGCTCGCGTTCACGTGGCTCGCGCTCGAGAAGCCGCGTCCGTGGGCGATCGCAGCAGCCGCCATCTTCGCCGCCGGCGTCACCTCGAATAATTTCTACGGAGCCACCGCACTCGCCACACTCTATCCGCTCGTGGTCTGGGCCTTTTGGATCACGCGGCAGGATAAGCGCATTCTTATCCCCGCGGCGATCATCCCGGTGCTGGCGTACGGGCTCACCGCATTCTGGCTCGTCCCTTCGTATTTCAAGGTCACCTCGGAAAATATGAAGTACGTTTCCGAGCATGGCACGACGTGGTCCGTCTGGGTGGCCGTCGTGGTCGCCATCGCGTTCGCCATCATCACCGACAAACTCGCGCGCAACAAAACGGCGCGCACCTGGGAAGTATTCCTCGCCGGAGCGGTAGTCTTCTTCACCCTCAACGTGCTCGGCAACTACTACTTTAATTTTCGCGTCACCGGCGAGCCGACCCGCCTGCTGCCGGAACTCGACATGATCTATATCATGCTGATTGCGTACTTCCTGCGTTGGATGTGGAGTCGCCCGCAGGTGGCCTGGCACGGCCTCGCGATCGTTATCGTGGCGGCATCATTTTGGACGACTCACTGGTACCTGCTGCGCGCCTGGGACATCGTGCCTTCCTGGCCCGATCACACCAACCGCGTCGAGTACCGCGTCACCGATTGGCTCTGGAAGAACATGCCCGACGCGCGCGCCTACCCTACTGGCAGCGTGCGCTTCTGGTACGACACCTGGCACGATCTCGCGCAGGTCGGCGGCGGCTCCGAGCAAGGACTGCTCAACAGCCAGGTGGAGCCTGCGCAGTGGGAAACCAATCTCGGACCCGACCCGAAGCCCACCATCCTGTGGATGCAGAGCATGGGCGTCGAAGCCATCTACGTTGCCGATAAGCAGTCGCAGGAAGTCTTCAAGGATTTCCAAAATCCGCACAAGTTCGACGGCGTCCTCCCGCTTCTCTTCGATGACAAGCAGGGCAACCTGCTCTTCAAAGTGCCGCGCCGCTGGCCGGACCGCATCCGCGTCGTCGATACCGCGAAACTGCTCGCCGTGAAGCCGCCGCGCTACAACGACGACATGCAGTATCTGCAGGCGTACGTCGACGCCATCGAGAAGGGGCCGGACGCGCCCGCGAGTTTGAAGCGCAACGGCACCGACGCGATGATCGCTCATGCCAAGGTCGGACCCGGCGAATCCGTTCTCGTGCAGGAGACATACGATCCCGCCTGGCATGCATGGTCCAACGGAACACCGTTGAATATTCGTAAGGATGCGATGGACATGATGGTCATCGACGCGCCACCCGGCGAACATGACATCTCGATCGCGTTCCTTACGCCGCTTGAAAACAAAGTCGGCCGTGTGGTGACGCTACTTTCACTGCTTGCCATCTTTGCCCTGTTCTGGATCGGCCGCCGCCAGGAGCACAGCGCGTGAAAAAAACGCGGGATAGACGGTCGACTTTCGTCGTCTGTCTGCTTGCCTTTGTCATTCTGCTGCTGAACCTCTGGCTGAACGCGCCGCTCTTCATGACCGGGGAACTGCCGTTCCGCGGTTCAGTGGAAGGCGGCTACGTCAGCATGTCGCGCTTCCTGTCGCAGCACCCGAACCCGTGGGGCTGGAATCCGCTGCCCTACGGCGGATTGCCCGTGCAGTTCATGTACGTGCCCGCGATGCCCTATCTCGCGGCACTCGGAATTCGCCTGCTGCCGCACGTCGCGCCCGACAATATCTTCCGCGACATCGTCTCGCTCAATACCTGTCTCGGGCCGGTCACGCTCTTCTTTTTCGCGCTTCACTTCACCGGCCGCAAGCGCTGGGCCTTCGCCGCCGCGCTCGCCTACAGTTTTCTCTCGCCATCCTATGGACTCTTCCCCGCGATCGAGAAGGACCGCGGGATCGCGCAGCTTCCGTGGCGCATTCAGGTGCTCGCCAAGTACGGCGAAGGTCCGCACAACACCGGGTTGACGCTGCTCCCGATGGCACTGCTCGCCGTCTTCCTCGCAGCCAAACGACGTAGCTATCCGCGCATTCTCCTCGCCGCGATCCTGCTTGCCGCGATCCCCTTGACGAACTGGGTCGCCGCATTTGCGCTCGCGATCTCCTGCCTTCTCCTCCTCCTCGCCGCCTGGGGAGAGCCGGAATTTCAGGCTTGGCGCGCGATTGCCGCCGCAGCCCTGGCGTGGCTGCTCGCCTGTTTCTGGCTGACGCCCAGTTTCATCAAAGTCATCTTCTTCAACTGGCCCGTTGATTCTTTCGCCTATCAATTGGGCAACCAGCAGGAGCGTGCGATCGCCGGAATGATCGCAGGCGCTTTCATCATCCGCGTGCTGTTCCGCTTCATTGGCGGGAACTTCTATCTCCGCCTGATCACTCTCGGCGCTTTCGTCTTCGGCTGGATCTCGACGGTATACTACGTCTACGGCATCGACACGATTCCCGAATCGCGCCGCTACGCCATCGAGTTCGAATTCTTTCTCGCGCTCGCTCTCGCCGAGGCCATCCGGCTCGCCGTCAATCACACCAATCAGACCGTTCGGCTCTGCGCATACTTCAGCGGTGGACTCCTGCTGCTCGCCGGGCTGCCGCAGCTTTCCGCCTACGCATCGCAGGGCTGGAGCCGCTGGCGTCCGGTTGCGCCGGAGACCACGCTCGAATACCAACTCGCCCATTGGCTTGCCGCGCGCCATCCCGAAGGCCGTGTCTTCGCATCCGGCGGATTCCGCTTCCGTCTCAATTCATGGTTCGATATTCAGCAGGTGGGCGGCGGCTTCGAAACCGGATTGCAGAACCGCATCCCCGTCGATCTGGCCTATCGAATCCGTGCCGCCAGCAATCTCTGGCGCGGACACGAAACGGAGGACACGCTCCTCGAACTTAAAGCGCTCGGCTCGCAATTCGTCGTGGTGCACGGTCCGAAATCGCGCGAATACTACCGCGATTTTATCCACCCCGAACGCATGGCGGCCACGCTCCCCGCCGTCTTCCGCACCGAGGACGACGTGATCTACGAACTCCCGGCGCACCCGCTGGCGCACCTCATGCGCCCCGACGAAATTCCGAATGTCGACGTGCGCGAGCATCCCGAGGCGCTCACGAAATACGTCGCCGCCATCGAAGACGCATCGCGCCCCGCGCTGCGCGCGCGCTGGGTCGATCCGGGCGATTACCAAATCGAAGGCCCGGTGCCCGAAGGACATCGAATCGCCGTGCAGGTCAATAACGACCGCGGCTGGCGCGCCACGCAGGACGGCCGCGAAATCGCCATCACGCAGGACGCGCTCGGATTCGTTGTCCTGCATCCTTCGCCGGCTGCGTCCA
>JAOAPT010000106.1 GCA_025463045.1 Candidatus Solibacter sp. | reverse complement strand
GCAATGAGTGATAAATTGGGCGCGATGAGGATGCGCATATTTTCAGGACTGGTATTGCTCGCTGCCTGCGGTCTGGCGGCCGATCAGGATTTCAATGGGCGGTGGGATATTACGACCACCGGACAAGGGCGGCCGCGGGCGATGTGGCTGGAACTCACGGGCGCCGGATCGGCGAATCCGGTGGGGAAATTTGTCAGCGCCCATGGCGGCGATCTGAACAAGGTCGATCACATCGCGATCGAGAACGGCGAATTGCGGTTCAGCTTCGACATGCCGGGACGCGGAGGGAAGACGACGCCCTCGGCGGTGTACCGCGCGAAGTTGGTGAACGGCAAACTGGAAGGCGCGATCGAGGCGGCGAACGGCGGGGAGGCGACAAGGTTCACCGGTGTGCGCTCGCCCGCGATCGCGGACAAGGACGACGGGTCGTGGAAACCGGGCAAGCCGATCGAACTGTTCAACGGCAAGGACCTGACAGGGTGGAAGGCGCTGAATCCGTCGGCGGAAATGAAGTGGACCGTCGTGGATGGAATTCTGCGGAATGCGCCGCCGACCACGGACCTGATCACCGAACAGAAGTTCTGGAATTTTCTGCTTCACGTCGAGTTCCGGATCGTGGAGCATTCCAATAGCGGCATCGGACTGCGCGGGCGCTACGAGATTCAGATTCTGGAGGACTACGGCAAGCCAGTCAATACGCACGGCGCGGCGGCGCTCTACAGCCGCGTGGCGCCGTCAGTCAATGCGAGCAAGCCGGCGGGCGAGTGGCAGAGCTACGACATCCGGCTGGTCGGGCGGACGCTCACCGTGGTCCACAACGGGACGAAAGTGCTGGATAAGGTGGAGGTCGAAGGCCTGACCGCGATCGCCAATAACGCCGACGAAGCGGAGCCCGGCCCGTTCATCGTGCAAGGCGACCATAGCTACGTCGAGATCAGGAAATTTACAGTAACTCCACTGAGTAAGTAGCACAGGATCGAAAAACCAAGGGATCCGCGACCGTGAGGGGGCGGTGGTCACGTGACCACCGCTCCGTAACCGTCGCGGCTCTGATTGGGGCTCGGACAGGTGAGGGCGTTAAGTGAGCCCGTGTAAGTAGGTATAACTCGGTCCCATCGCGTCCAAATTCATCTCGACGAAGTAATTCTTCACTCCGCCCGTCTTAGCGGCCGCGAAGAGCTTCTTCCAATCGACCACGCCCGAGCCGACCGGCACGGCCTTCTTCTCCGCGCTCGAATAGTCGGCGAGGTGCATGGAGAGAAAGCGGCCAGGGTACTTCGACAGGTACGCCGCCGCCTCGTAACCGACGCTGATCACCGCCACCTGGAACTGCATCTTGACGAGCGCCGGGTCGAACGCGCGCATCAACTCGTCGTAGATCAGGACTCCGTCGATCTCCTTGAACTCGTTATTGTGATTGTGAAAACCCGTCTGCAAACCGGCCTTCGAAATCGTTTCGGCGATGCGATTCAGATCTCCCGCCGCACGGCGCCAATCGTCGAGCGTTGCTTCAGGCCGCAGACCGAAAGTAGAGAGGACCATTTGTTTGAGCCCGAGTTCGCGGGCGAACGCGACGCGCTCGTCGAGATTCTCCTTCAGCTCGCGGAAGCCGTAGTGGCAGCTCTCGCAGCGCAGCCCGGCAGCCTCGATCGTCTTCCGCATGTCGGCGGCCTTCATGTCCACGAGCGGACGGAATTCGGCGTACGAAGGGGGCGAGCACATCTCAATAGTGCGGTATCCGAGCGTGGAGATCTCGCGCAACGTGCCCGGAAAATCCTTGGCGAGCGCGTTGCGTACCGGGTAGACCTGACAGCCGATCGGCAGGCCGAGCGGATCAGCGTGGAGGCCGCGGTGTGCCGCGAGCGAGAGCGCTCCTGCCCCGGCGAATTGTCGTCTGGTAAGCGTCATACGGATTCAAGCTCCCAACCTTTGCGATAGTCGCGCGAGAGATAGCGATTGGCCTCGGGCGCGTTGGTGATCTTCATCGACTCGGCGTCATAGAGCAGTCGCTTGCGGGTGCGCAGCGCGACGGCATAAAGATTGACGGCCTCCGAAATCGGTCCGGCGTGGAGGAAACTGCCGGGCGATTGCGCGCCGCCCTTGCAGGCTGCGATCCACTGGCGAAGTCCCGCGGATAGCTGACCGGGATCTCGTGGAGCGCGCGCCGGAGAGGCAGCGAAATCGCCGCTCACCTGCTGTTTGCCAAGCAGCCGCGGAGTCTCCACCCGGAAGCCCGCGAGGATCTTTCCCTTATCGCCGGTGAACATCATGCCTTCCGCAGGGAGTTCCTTGCGCTCCGCGTCGAGCTCCTCGGGAGTGGGCGGATGCAGACCGCCTTCGTACCAAATCAGGTCGACCGCGGGACGCGCGCCGCGCGCCGGATATTTGAAGCGCACCACGCTCGCCGTTGGGAAGGAGAAGTCATTGCGCACAGTTCCGCTGACGCCGTCCGTGAGCTGGCAATCATGACTCTGCATCGGCTCGACGGACGTGGGGCCGGAGAGTTCGAGCGCGCGGAAGACGGTCCACAGGCTGTAGTGGCCCATGTCGGCCATCGAGCCGCCGCCGAAATCGTACCAGCCGCGGAAGACCATATGAGTGTAATTGGGATGGTACGGCCGGGCGGCTTCGGGGCCAAGCCACAGGTCCCAATCGAAGCCCTCGGGAACCGGCGGCGTGTCTGTGGGAAGGGTGGGGTACTGCGGCCAGACCGGGCGGTTCGTCCAGTTGTGAACCTCGCGCAGGGTGCCGATCGCGCCGTCGCGGATCCAGGCGAGCACCTGCTCCATCGAGCCGTTCGAATCCCACGGCATGAAGTGCGTGGCGACGCCGCTGGTGCGCGCGGCCTCGATCGTCATCTTCGCCTCTTTCAGGCGGTTGGCGATCGGTTTGTGAAGTATGACGTGTTTACGGCGCTTCATCGCCGCCATGCTGATCACGCCGTGGAGATGGTCGGGAGTCATGATCTTGACGGCGTCGAGATCCTTCTGCTTTTCGAAGAGCTCGCGGAAATCGGCGAACGCGGCACAGCCCTTGAAGCTTTCGCCCGATCGCAGACCGCTGTAGTAGGTATCGACGACGTTCTGCCCGACGTCGCGGCCGCCGGGAATAACCGCCTCGGTGCCGACGCGCCAGTCGGGCTTGCCGAGCGCGCGGCGCAGATCGCGAAGCAGGCCGTCCTTCGACCAGTCGCGATAGCCGGTCGCGAACTTACAGGGGTCGCAGACGGCGACGATCTGGATTTCGGGCGCGGCGAGGAGAGGCTGAATTTCGCGCAGTCCTTCGGTGCCGGTGCCGATGTGAGCCAGGGTTATTTTGTCACTGGGCGCGATGTAGTTGGGGCCACCCAGGACATGTCTAGGTACGATGGTGAAGGCGGCAACACCGGCCGCGGTCCCCAGGAATTTACGCCGATTCGGTTCGCTGGACATTAGACCTCCTGAGACTCGAAGCAGTATGATAGCCGCATTTGCGAGCCGTTGGGAGTTGATTTTTCGCGTGTATAAATGAAAGAGAGGGCGATGAGGCACTTGGCGGAGCCGAAAACCCGGCGGGCGATCGCGGAGCGGCTGGCACTGTTGACGCCGGGAAGCGCGGCGATTTGGGGACGGATGTCGGCGCATCAAGCGGTCTGTCACTTGAGCGATTCATTTCGTTTCGCGCTTGGGCGAAAATCGGCGAGCGACGCGTCGGGCGTTTTGCAGCGCACGCTGGTCAAGTGGATCGCGCTACGCGTTCCGATGCCCTGGCCAAAAGGTGTTCCCACGCGGCCGGAGATGGAGCAGGGTATCGGCGGCACACCGCCGCTCACCTTTGCGGCCGACCGCGCGGAACTCGCCGGTTTGATCGAAGAATTCGCCGCACTTCGCGAGATTGCGGTGGCTCATCCGATCTTCGGACGAATGACGAGGGACGAATGGATGCGATGGGGTTTCCTGCACGCCGACCATCATCTCCGCCAGTTCGGCATGTAGGCCGTACCGGTACCGGCGCGAATCACGATTTAGCGTGACGCACCGGATCATTGCCTGGGAGTTAACACGTGCTTCTAAGTGTGGATGCTGATTTTGAGCGCGGTGGTGAGTCGCCGCCGGCCGGCGTTTCAAAACCGGCGGAAATAGCCTCACAGCGGGAGGCTCCGACTGTGCGATTTCGCTCAAATAAGTGGCGAAGACTGTTGAGTAGCACTCACTATCGATATAGTATTGGACCCATGCAGCAGGGTACGACGATCTTGATCGTCGACGATGAAAAAATCATACGAGACGTGGTGACGCTCCTTTTACGACGGGCGGGGTACCGCGTGCTTTCGGCCGCAAGCGGTCCCGAGGCGCTCGACCTGGTTCGCGCGACCGGAGAACTGATCGAGCTCGCCGTGCTCGACCTGGTGATGCCAAACCTCGGCGGTGTGCGGCTATTGTCACGCCTGCGGGGGATCCAGCCGGGAATGCGCGCCCTGTTCATCTCCGGCTACGACACGCCGCTCGGCCTCCCGAATAGCGCGGCCTTTCTGAGCAAACCGTTCACGGCGGCCGAACTACTGCGCGCGGTGGGTGACACCGGCAGGCGGGCGATCGCCCAAACGGCCTAACTCCGTCCGGCGTGGTCAGACGCGGGTGCGACTCTGTTAGGATAAAAATTCCCTTACATTATGGCGCTCCGCTTCTACAACACGTTGTCCCAACAGGTCGAGGAGTTTACCCCGGCGAGCGAGAACACGGTCCGCATGTATACCTGCGGTCCCACGGTTTACGACTTTGCGCACATCGGTAACTTCCGCACGTTCACGTTTGTAGACCTACTGCGTAAGATTCTGCGGGCCAATGGGTTCCAGTTGAATCACGTAATGAACATCACGGACGTGGACGACAAGATCATCCGCAACGCGGTGGCGCAGCACCGGACGCTCGAAGAATACACCAAAATCTACACCGACGCCTTCCTGGAGGATTGCACCGCGCTGCGCCTGGAACGTCCCGAACGCCTCGCGCCCGCGACAGAGCACATCCACGACATGGCGCAGGCGATCGAGCGGCTCGGCGACTCCCATCACACCTACGCGAGCGATGGGTCGGTGTACTTCAAAATCGCCAGCTTCCCGGGCTACGGCAAGCTCTCGCACAACGATTTTTCCGGCAACATGGCGGGCGCGCGCGTCGACGTCGACGAGTACGAGAAGGCCGACGCGCGCGATTTCGCGCTATGGAAGACGCCGAAGGAAGGCGAGCCATTCTGGGATACGACGATCGGGCCAGGCCGTCCCGGTTGGCACATCGAGTGCAGCGTGATGGCGATCAAGTATCTCGGCGAGACGCTCGACATTCACGCGGGCGGCATCGACCTGGTGTTTCCACATCATGAGAACGAAATCGCGCAGTCGGAATCGCTGACCGGAAAACCGTTCTCGCGCTTCTGGCTGCATGCCGAGTTCCTCATGGTGGAAGGCCAGAAGATGTCGAAGTCGCTGGGCAACTATTACACGCTCCGCGACCTTGTGGCGAAGGGATACGAGCCCGAAGCGATCCGCTACCTGCTGTCGTCGGTGCCTTATCGCAAGAATCTGAATTTCACGCTGGACGGGCTGAAGGCGGCGCGGATCGCGATCGAGCGCCTGCGCAATTTCAAGCTGCGCCTCGAGACAGACCATTATCCCGAAGGCGTGAACGAAGGACTGGTAGCGCGTACCGCGCAGGCATCGCAGTCCTTCATGGACAGCCTCAACGACGACTTGAATACGGCCGAGGCGCTGGCCGCGGTCTTCGAATTTGTGCGCGATGCCAATAGCGCGATGGATGCGGGCGATTTCCACGCGGGCAACGCGTCGGCGGCGCTCGAGTTTCTCGCGCGCTTCGATTCCATCTTCGACGTGTTGAAGCCGACCGCGAAGGCGGGCGAGCTTTCCGATAGCGACATCGACGGGCGCATTGCCGACCGGACGGCAGCCAAGAAGGCGCGCAATTTCGCGCTTGCCGATCAAATACGCGACGAGCTGTTGGCCCAGGGCATCATCCTCGAGGACACCAAGAGCGGCGTTCGCTGGAAAAGGAAGTAGGCCTTGAAGATCCACACCAAAGCAGTGCACGCCGGCGACCGCCGGAAGCCGGGTGCGTTTGTTCCCGTGACGACCCCGATTCACACGGCAACCAGCTATTTTTACGAATCGATGGAGCAGCTCGACCGGGTCTTCGCGGAAGAGGAAAAGGGCTACTGCTACGCCCGCCACGACAATCCGTCGGCTGCGGCGCTTGAAGAGTTGATGTGCGAGCTCGAAGGCGGCGCGGTGGCGCTGGCCTGCTCGTCGGGTATGGCGGCGCTGCATGCGGCAATCGCGAGCGCGCTAACCGACCGGCGCAAGTCGATCGTCGCCGCGAACGCAATGTACGGCGCCACGGTCGGCTTGTTGATGAACGTCTTCGATCCCGCCGGAGTGAGCATTCAGTTTGCGGATGTCTGCGACTTGGACGCGCTACGCAACGTGGTGGCGGAGGCCAAGCCGGGCTGCATCGTGATGGAGACGATCTCGAATCCCCTGCTGCGCGTGGGCGATATCGAGCGGATTGCTGCGATAGCGAACGAGGCGGGAGCGGCCTTGGTCGTCGATCACACCTTCGCGACGCCGCTGCTGGCGCGTCCGCTGGAATTGGGCGCGCACTTTTCGGTGCACTCTGTGACGAAATATCTCGCGGGGCACGGCGATGTGCTCGGCGGCGCGGTGATCACGGACAAGCAGCATGCGGAGACACTGCGCGCGCTGGGACGGACGATCGGACCGGTGCTCGGGCCGTTTGAATGCTACCTGACGATGCGCGGCGTCAAGACCTTCCCTCTGCGGATGGAGCGGCAGTGCGCGAACGCGTGCCGCGTCGCATCGTGGCTCACGGGACATCCCCGCGTCGAACGCGTGTTCTTCACGGGCGATCCGCAGCATCCCGATGCGGCAACGATCCGGCGGCAGTTTCCCGAAGGCCTCTACGGCGCGATGATGAGCTTCGAAATTCGCGACGCGGGCAGGGAAGAGATCTTCCGCTTCATGGACGCGCTGAAGATGATCGTGCGCGCTACCTCGCTGGGCGATGTGCACACGATGATGCTGTATCCGGTGATGAGCTCGCACCGCGAGTTGTCGCCGAAGCACCGTCAGCGAATGGGAATCCGCGACAACCTGGTGCGCCTGTCGACGGGCATCGAGGCGGCGGAAGATATCATCGCGGATCTCGAACAGGCGCTCGCATAATCGGTAGCGCGCGTCAATGGTTGCCGCCGATGATTGCGGTCGCTCCCCTGAAAATGACGCCAAAAAAACGATGGTGCATTTTCATCCCTTGTTGTGGCCCCGAACGGGGCCATGGAGAACTCCGTTGAAGAATACGCTTTAATCCGAGCCGCGACCGTAAGGGAGCGGTGGTCGCGTGACCACCGCTCCGTAACCGTCGCGGCTCGGCACGTCCGCTTCTCTAATTCTCCACCGGCAGCTTTTCCAAGTGGTCGACGATCAGCATCTCGACCATACTTCTCTTCGGCTCCAACCTGAGCCCGAGCTGATCCTGTACGGCCTTGAAGATCGTCGGACCGAACGGCGGATCCACCGACGGTGGTGTCTCAACTATGAAGGACAGCTTGAGCGCGTAGAAATCGGTCAAGCCGGTCGCATCGATCACGGGGCGGCCCACCTGCCCGGAAAGGAATCGGGCGATCAGATCCATCGACTGCCGCTTCATCTGCCAGCGGGCGCGGTAGTCGACCACCCGATATCCGGTGCCGCTGGGAATGAGTGGGTAGCCGTCGCTATCGACTCCGATATTAGCGGCCGCGGGCGGAGCCGAGGTATCGACCGGCGGAATTTCCGCGGCCTTCGTCAGCTTCAGTCCGTCCTTGGCGACTACCATGTCGTAAGTCGCCATCTCCCGCTGTTCGCGATGCGAAGTCAGCTTGAACCGCTCCTCGATCAAGTGCTGCAGCATCACCTTGAATTGTGCACGGGTCGTCC
>JAOAPT010000679.1 GCA_025463045.1 Candidatus Solibacter sp. | reverse complement strand
GATCGCCTGCTCGGCCGCGCGCAATACGCGGATCGCGCCCGAGCAACTCCTGACGGGCTTCGAGCGCCTGCCGCTGCATGCGCAAGGTGTCCCGAAATTTGAGCGCCACCCGCGCCCTCGGTGTCCTCCTCGAATCCAACGCTGCCCTTGCCGCGCAAGTCCCCGCCGGCCTTTTCGTCGAAATGATGAAGTCCGGCATCTGGACCGACCGCAATAAATACTGCTGGGTCCTCGACCCGATGTCCAAAGCGCGCGATCCCAAGTTCCTCGCCCGCCTCCGCGCCGAAGCCCTCGATCCACTCATCGAAATGGCCGGCTGGCGCAGCGAAGGCCACTCCTCCTGCGGCAGATCGATCCTCGCCCGCATCGCCGGCGCCCCCGAGTCCGAGGTCCCTGGACTCTCCTTCGTCCCCAGCGACGCTGTCATCGCGCTGCTAAATCGCTAACGCAAACCGCGAGCGCCAATCAGGGAGCGCCGAGCGCCCGTCAAGTGACCACCGCTCCGTAACCGTCGCGGCTCTGATCGGGAGTGCGTTCAACGGGGGAGCGCCGAGCGCGTGCCGAAAGAGACGAAGTTCCCCCGGCTAAAGATTTTCTTCAATACAGCGTGAACGCGTACATCGTATCCCCCGCCGCCACCAGCAAATACTGATGGCCGTCGAGCATATACGTCTCCGGTGCGTTCGACACATTACCCAGCCGCGTATGCCAGAGTATCTTCCCGTTCGCCGGATCGTACGCCACCAGATTCCCGCTCAAATCCCCGCCGAACAGCAGCTTTCCCGCCGTCGTCAGCAACCCGTTCCCGATATTCCCGCCGAAGCCCGGGTACTTGTGCCGCCATACCGTCTTCCCCGTCTTGTAATCGATCGCCGTCAAATACGCGCCCATCGACGTGATCCCTGCCTCGTCCTTCCCGCCCAGACCCATCGCGCCGCGCGGATCGGTCTCCGTCAGGTAGTACATCGCATAAGCGTCGTTCGTCGGCACGTAGAACAGGCCGGTATCCGGCGAAAACGCAGGCGGCTGCCAGTTCGTTGCGCCGCCGTTATTCGGCGACACCAGCGATCCCGCCACCGTCGAGTCCTTCGCCGGATCGCGCACCGGCCTTCCCTTTTCGTCGAGCCCCTTCGCCCAGTTCACCGTATCGGAAAACTTGCTCGTCACCAGCCGCTCGCCCGTCAACCGGTCCAGCGTGAAGTAATACCCGTTGCGGCTCGCATGCAGGACCATCTTCCGCGGCTTACCGTTGAACTGCCCGTCCACCAGAATCGGCGTCTCAGTGGAGTCCGAATCGTGCGTGTCGTGCGGCGACGTCTGGTAATACCAGACCAGTTTCCCCGTGTCCACGTTCAACGCCACAATCGCGCACGTATACAGATTGTCGCCATTCCGTCCCGGAGGATTGGTATACGCCGGCGACGGATTCCCCGTCCCGAAAATGTACAAGTGGTTCTCCGGATCGTACGACCCCGGAATCCACACGTTCCCGCCGCCGTGGCTCGCCGTGTCCACATCGCCCCACGTCTCCATGCCCGGATCGCCCTTCTTCATCGGCACCGAATACCACTTCCACTGCAGCGCCCCCGTCTCCGGATCGCGCGATTGCAAGAATCCCGGCTCGTCGAGATCATCGCCGGTCCCTACCAGAATGTGATTGCCTACGACAATCGGCGCCATCGTCGAAAAATATTGAAGATTGAAATTCGCGATCTCGACGTGCCACTTCTCCTTGCCCGTCTTCGCATCGAGGCACACCAGGTAATCATCCGGCGTCTCCATGTACAAATTCTCGTGCCACATCCCCAGCCCGCGATTCCCGATGTGCGTGCCGCCCTTCGTCTTCCAGAAGTAGTGCCACAGCGTATGCCCGTCGCGCGCATCCACCGCCCACGCATTGTCCGGAGTCGAGAAGTACAGCGTCCCGTTCACCTGCAAAATCGATGCGCGAATGTTGATCGGCCCGTTCGCCTCGCCCGTGCCTTCGCCGCCGACGATGGTTGGAGCGCCGCCGCCGACCCGACCGCCGAAGCCGCCCGCCGCCGGAGCGCCGCCCGTCATACGCGACGTCCACGCCAGCGTCAAATTCTTCACGTTGCTCTGATTGATCTGCGTCAGCCGGCTATACCGCATCCCCGAGTAATCGCCCGAATACGTCGGCCAGCTATCCGAGAGCGGTTTCAGAATCGCCGCCGGATCCAATCCCTGCGCCATCACAATCGCCGGCGCCAGCGCCAAGAGGAATTTCGTTGCGCGCATCATTTCCGGTCTCATTGCCGCTCTCATTTCCGCTCTCATTTCACGGTCACCAGGTACGCCGTTAAATTATGAATGTCGTTGTCCGTGTACTTCCCCAGCAACTCGCGATGCTTCGCCAGCGGATCGTGCAGTTCGACCTTTGGAACGTCGCCGTCCCGCCGGAAGGTCCGCTGCGTCCCATCGGCCAGCGCCAGCGTCACGATGAAGTCGTCGATCCGCACCAGACGCCCGTCCACCTTCGCGCCGGCCGCCGGCGTCACCGATACCGTGACCACCGGACCGCCACCGCCGCCGCCTCTGCCGCCGCGCCCGCCGCCCGGCAGCAGCATCGTATTTTGCAGCGTCTTCGGGTCGGCGTACTTCGCGCCGATGCCCTTCAAATCGCCGGTCACCGAATGGCAGCTCGCGCATGCGCTCTTGAAATACGCTTCGCCGGCCTTCGCATTGCCCACCAGAATCGTCGGCGGCGTCATCCGCGAAATGTCGTACCCGCCCACGCGAAAGCTATGCACGAACGCCGCGACATCCGCCACCTGCGCCGTCGTCAGATTGATCGGAGGCATCCCGCGATCCGGCCGCCCGTTCTGCACGATCGGCAATATCAATTCGCCATTCTGATCGTCCAGCACTACTTGCGCCCGCAGCAGATTCGGTCCGCCTTCACCGCCGCGCGCATCGGAGCCGTGGCAGAAGCTGCAGTTCACTCCGTACAGAGCCTTGCCGCGCTCCACCATCGACGGGTCCGCCGGAGCCCTCTGCGGATATGACGCTTGCGGTCCTCGCCCGCCGCCCCCTCGTCCCGCCTGTGGCGTCGCCGGAGCCGGAGGCGCTTGCGCCGCCAAGCCCCCAGCCAGAAAAATCAACACACCAATCGCGTTCTTCGTGGTCCGCAATCCTGCACCCCTCGAATGAGTTAGCCAGTCGCAAATCAGTATAACGTGCGCTACCGGAATCTCGACTGCAGCTTCAAGAAGTGACGCTCGAATCCGTACCACGACGCCATCGCCGCCAGGAGCGTCCGCGTGGAAACTGACGTCCGCCTGCGAAAGGCGGTGCAGAGTTTCCGGACTGCTCGCGCAAAGAACCTTGAAAAGCAGAAGGAAAGCGGAAAGCTCGATGCAGGCACTCGCGGGCCAGTCACCGCTGGCACTCAGATGGGGCGCACTTGAGTTGCTCGTCACCGACATACTATGCGAAGCCGGTCTCAAGCAGCTTGATGTCCGGACGAGAACTGCGCTGGAACTTCCGGGCTATTATCGCGCAGAGAAAAAGTGGGACCTGATCGTCGTTTCGAAGAAGCAACTCGTACTCGCCATGGAGTTCAAATCGCAGGTCGGGCCTTCCTTCGGCAACAACTTCAACAACCGTTCGGAAGAGGCGATCGGCAGTGCGACCTGCCTGTGGGCAGCCGTTAAGGAGGGTCGTTTCGGGAAGACTGCGCCGCCGCCGTTTCCAGGCTACCTCTTCCTCCTCGAAGACTGCGCGGCGGTCCATCGCCCAGTGAGGAACAAAGAACCTTACTTTTCGGTGGACCCGGCCTTCAAAGGGAAACCCATACCCACCAGGAACGAGGCTTTCTCTGGCGTCTCGTACTGCGAGCGCTATGAGTTGCTCTGCCGCCGCCTTGCTCTCGAACGCATCTATTCGGCGGCCAGCCTCATCCTAACCACCGATAGCCCAAGAACGCGAATAACGGAACCCGCGCCGGACCTCTCCTTCCGTCGCTTCGTCGCGGCCCTGCGCGGGCATGTTGTCACATTCCTGGACAGTACACCCTAAAGGGCCATGAACTGCAACCGACCCGCGCCTGCCGCGCATCAAGCCGCTTCATGCGTGTTCAAAGAAACGGATAGCGGTCCGCCTCTCGATACCGCCCCACTTCGAATCGCGGAAGCGATTCTCAACCCGGCTCCGTTGACGCCCGCTCTGCAGAAAGCCGCGCAACGATATCGCGAACCGTTCAGCGCCGAGTGACTTGCCGCCGATCCGCGGCCAAATCTGCCTTTAGAGCCCCGCCTTCCCCACCCGATCGATCAGGTTCTTCATATCCTCCGCGTGCTCTTCTTCCTTCGCCAGGATCTCTTCCATCATCCGCCGGCTCGTCGGATCGTCATTCCCCAAAAACCGGATGATCTCGCTGTACGACTCGATCGCCACCCGCTCCGCCACCAGGTCTTCCTGGATCATGTCCACCAGAGTCTTCCCCTCCACATACTCCGAGTGACTCCTGCTCAACAAACTCGCGGGATTGAAATCCGGCTCGCCATCCAACTGCGTGATCCGCTGCGCGATCTGGTCCGCGTGCCCCTGCTCTTCCTTCGCGTGCTCCGCGAATTCGTCCGCCACGGACTGCGCATTCAATCCGCTCGCCATGAACTGATGCCGCTTGTACCGCAGCACGCACACGATCTCCGTCGCCAGCGCCTCGTTCAGCACGCGCAGCACGGTCTTCAAATCCGCTTTATACCCGTCGGTCACGGCGCCCAGTTCCATATGCTGCCGCGCGCGCCGCCGCAGTTCTTGAATGTCCGAGAGAAACGGTGTGTCAGTCTTCGTTGTTGCCATTTTCCAATCATCGGACCCCACCCTCCCCTGCGCAGTACGCTCCCACACAACCGCATTGCGTTATCGTAACGGTAGATGCCCGAGGCCTACATCCGAGCGCGCGACTTGACGAAGAAGTACCGTTCCGGGGCCGCCGAGCTCACCATCTTCGACCACCTCTCGCTCGATGTTCAACGCGGCGAAATGCTCGCCCTCGTCGGCGAGTCCGGCGCCGGCAAATCCACCCTCCTCCACCTCCTCGGCGGTCTGGACAGCCCTTCCAGCGGTACGATACACTACGGAAGTAGAGAGATCACTGGGCTCGCTGCCTCGGAACAGTCGGACTTCCGTAATCGGGAAATTGGATTCGTCTGGCAAATTCACTACCTGCTGCCCGAATTTACGGCGCAGGAAAACGTGATGATGCCTTTACTGATTCGCGGTTCGGGGCGCCAAACGGCCGCCGCCGAAGCGCTGGCGAGGTTGGATGAAGTGGGATTGGTCGCGCGGGCATCGCACCGCGCCGGGGAATTGTCGGGAGGGGAGCAGCAAAGAGTCGTGCTCGCCCGCGCGCTGGTGGGCAAACCCAGCGTACTGCTCGCCGACGAGCCTACCGGCAATCTCGACTTCCGGACAGGCGAGATGATCTTTCAGTTGCTGGAGAATCTGCACCGCACTCACCAGCTCACGTCGGTTTTCGTCACGCACAACTTGTCGTTTGCACGGCGCTGTGACCGTGTTCTCAATCTGGATCGAGGTGGCCTGGTACCGGAAGGGCCATCAAATTCGCAACCTGGCAGCAACCCGGGGTATCTTTAGTCATAGGGGGCATCGCTTTTTATGTTTGAGCGTTACACGGAGAAGGCGCGTAGGGTGATCTTCTTCGCGCGGTATGAAGCCAGTCAGTTCGGCAGTCCGTACATCGAAACCGAACATCTGCTCCTTGGCCTGCTTCGCGAGGACAAAGCACTGGCGAACCGCTTTCTGCGGTCTCATGCCGCGGTCGAAAGCATCCGTAAACAGATCGAAGGTCACACCACAATCCGCGAAAAGGTTTCCACCAGCGTCGATTTGCCGCTCAGTCACGAGTGCAAACGCGTCCTGGCCTACGGAGCCGAAGAAGCGGAACGTTTAAGTCACAAGCACATAGGCACCGAACACCTGCTGCTCGGCCTCCTGCGCGAAGAGAAATGCTTCGCCGCCGAGATTCTTCATGAACGAGGCCTCCGCCTCTCCACTATCCGTGAGGAACTGGCGCGGTCCCAGAGTGAGAAGGTGGCGTCCGCCCGGCCCAAGGAGAGCTCGCTGCTCGCCGAATTCAGCCGCGATCTCACGCAGGCCGCCATGGACAACACGCTCGACCCGCTCATCGGACGCGACTACGAGCTGGAGCGGGTCGTCCAAATCCTCTGCCGCCGTACGAAAAACAATCCCGTTCTCATCGGGGAACCCGGCGTCGGCAAAACCGCGATCGTCGAAGGTCTGGCGCAACGCATCGCCGAGGGCGACGTTCCGTCCTTCCTTGCAGATAAGCGGATTCTCGCGCTCGATCTGTCGCTGATCGTCGCCGGAACCAAGTATCGCGGTCAGTTCGAAGAGCGCCTCAAGACGATCATGAAGGAACTGATGGAAAATCAAAACGCCATCATCTTCATCGACGAGCTTCACACCCTCGTCGGCGCCGGATCCGCCGAAGGTTCGCTCGACGCCGCCAACATCCTCAAACCCGCACTCTCTCGCGGCGAAATCCAGTGCATCGGCGCCACCACTCCCGCCGAGTTCCGCAAGTCCATCGAGAAGGATCGCTCTCTCGAACGTCGCTTCCAGGCGGTCAAAGTTCCGCCGCCCAACGAATCCGACGCCATCAAGATCCTCTTCGGCATCAAGGACCGCTACGAAAAATTCCACGCCGTCGCCTATACCGACGACGCGATCGAGGCCGCCGTCTACACCTCGAGCCGCTACATTCCGGACCGCTACCTCCCCGATAAGGCGATCGACTTGATCGACGAGGCCGGCGCCCGCGTCAAACTCCGCCAGACCACGCTTCCCGCCGATCTGGCCGACATCCAGAAGCGCATCAAGTTCATCGTGCACCGCATGGAAAATGCCATCGCCAACCACGAGTTCGAAAAGGCGCGCTTCTACAGCGATGAAGAACGCAAGGAGCGCGAGAATATGCGCCTCCTCCGCGAGAAGTACAACCTGGACGATTCCTCGACCGGCTGCGTCACCAAGGACGACATCGAAGACGTGGTCGCCCGCTGGACCGGCGTCCCGATGACCTCCATTAAGGAAGAGGAAATCGCCAAGCTCCTGCGCATCGAGGAAGAACTTCACAAACGCGTCATCAGCCAGGAGAAGGCCATCTCCGCGCTCGCCCGCGCCATCCGCCGTTCGCGTGCCGGGCTCAAGGCCAGCAATCGGCCCGCCGGCAGCTTCCTGTTCCTCGGACCCACCGGCGTCGGCAAGACCGAAGTCGCTCGCGCCCTCGCAGGCTTCCTGTTCGGCAGCGAAAAGAGCCTGGTCCGCTTCGACATGTCGGAGTATATGGAGAAGCATTCGGTCAGCAAGCTGATCGGATCGCCTCCCGGCTACGTCGGCTACGAAGAGGGCGGCCAACTCACTGAGCGCGTCAAGCGCAATCCCTACTCGATCATCCTGCTCGACGAAATCGAGAAGGCGCACCCGGATATTTACAACATCCTGCTGCAGGTCTTTGAAGACGGCCAGTTGACCGACGGTCTCGGCAATCAGGTCGATTTCAAGTACACCATCATCATCATGACCTGCAACCTGGG
>JAOAPT010000061.1 GCA_025463045.1 Candidatus Solibacter sp. | reverse complement strand
ACCGGCCGATCCAGAAGCTGCGCCAGCCGAAACGCAAAGTAATCCATCGGGGCCGACGTCGCCGCCAACTTCAGGTGCAGGAACTTCGGCTGACTCTGATCGATCCAAGGGTCGCCCGCGCTCGCGGCTTCGTGCGGCGTCATCTTATGCCCGCCTTTGTCCACCGTCAGCGCGTACATCGACATATCTTTCTTCTCGCTGTGAAACTTCAATTGCAGGCGGTCCACCAGCAGGTTGACCAGCATGACATGGAGTTCGTCGGCCGTCGAAGATTTCTCCGCCTTGGCCTCCATATCGAAGCGATCGGTATCCAGCCATCCCGGCCCGCCCACGATCTGCTCGGCCTTGACGCGATACGCTACCTGGATCATCAGCTTGATTGGGCAGTTGGTGGCCACATAACGCTGGCCGCCCGGCGCAGGACGGATCCCGCCGCCTTGTGCCGCGCCCGTGCTGGGCTTGAACGAGGCAACATCAAAGCGCAGATCGGATGGAATCTTGGCCGGGGCCTGAGCGAGTAGCGGGGCGGCAATCAGAATACAGACGGCAATCCAACGCATGATCCATCGATTATGCCACCGCCATCGCTCAGATGTGATACATCAGCGCATCCGGGTTCGCGAGCCCGGCCTGCTTGGCGCTTTCCACCATTTGCAACAGATCGGCCAGCGTGGTCCGGTCGAGCACCTCGGCGACCGCGTCGCGCACCTGCCGCATGATGATGCGCGTCCCGCAATTCTCCACGTCGGGGCATTCCTCGCAAGGACGGTACGCCGTTTCGCTCGCACACGGCAGCGGCGCGAGCGGCCCTTCCATCAGGCGGATGATCGACCCGATCGTGATCGTCGAGGGCGGACGGCTCAGGAAATACCCGCCCTTGCGCCCCAGCTTGCTTTCCAGCACCCCGTGATTCCGCAGTTCGAGCAGAATCACTTCCAGAAACTTGATCGGAATCGTCTCTTCGCGCGCCAGCGTGCCGATCAGGATCGGCCCTTCCTGGTAGTGCCGCCCGAGCGCCTGCATCGCCTTGAGCCCGTACTGCGTCTTTTTTGAAATCGTGCGCATCGCGCTACTTCCAGAATACTTCTAGAAGTTCCACCGGATGCCGAGCTGTCCCGTGCGCGGAGAACCGGCGGGCGGGAAGATATGCGTCGAGGTGATCTTGCCGCCGTTCGCGTTGTTTACCACCACGCCCGTCGCACCACCGCCGCCGCCTGAAGGCTCGCCCAGATTCACGTGATTCAGCGCGTTCTGGAAGCTCGCCACAAACTGCAGCGTGCCGATCTTTTCCAGGTGCACGGATTTCTGTAGTCCGAGATTCAGCAGCACGAAGCCGGGGCCTTCGATGATTCCGCGCCCTGCGTTGCCGAAGCTGCCATTGGCGGGAGTCGTGAACGCCGCCGGGTCGAACCACTGATTCACCGTGTGCGGCAGCGAAATCGTCCCATTGACATCCGGCCGCAGCGTCGTCGTGTTCGTATTGGTCGGGTCCGGACCGCTGATCAGCGGCGTGAACCAGTTGCCGCTGCTGATGTTGAACAGCGCGTTCACCTGCCATCCGGCAAGCCACTGATTCTTGCCGAGCGGCAGCTCGTACAGCGCCTGATTCATCCACTGATGGCGCGGGACGGAGTACACGTTCCCACGATCGCGGCGACGATTGTAGCTGTTCTCGATCGTGTTGTTCAGCTCGAAATCGTCGGTATCGTCGGTGTCGCTCAGCTCCTTCGCCCAAGTCCACGTGGACATGAACATCAATCCGTTGCTGAAGCGCTTCTGCACGGCGGTCTGCAAGCCGTTGTACAGCATGTTCGCGCCGTTGTCCGCGTAATTGATGCTGCTGAACAGCGGGTATGGACGGCGCGCGTTGCTGAACGGCACCGTCGACGCTACCGGCTGATTCACATCGCGCCGGTACGCGAGCTGCGAGCCCTTCGATCCGATGTAACTCACCCGCAGTCCGACGGTGCGCGAGACCTCGCGCTCGAGCGACAGGCTGTACTGCTGCGCGTAGCTGTTGAGCAGATTCGGCGTCACCGCGACCAGCGACACCGTGCCGGGCGTGCCGGCGATTGCGAACGGGTTCGCCATCGTGATCTGCGCAGCGCCGTTGACGATGTTGTTCGTCGTCACGCTGGTCGCCGCATATGGTCCGCGCGAAAGATCGCCCGGAATGTTGCCCGAGTAGTGCGAGTAGTAGATGCCCCAGCCGCCGCGCAGCGCGGTCTTGCCTGCGCCGTCCAACTGATACGAGAAGCCGAAGCGCGGCGCGAAGTTGTTCTTATCCGCCTTGCGCAGCGAGCGTCCGGTGCCGATCTGGTCGGCCGTTTCCACCGGGTAGCTCGAGAGGAAATAGGGGCTGAACTGTTTGATCGATGCCTGGGTCGGCACCACGATCTTGCCGGTCGCCAGATCGAACGAGTATTGATTGTCGTTGAGCGCGTACGCAGGGCCATTGTATTCCCACCGCAGGCCGTACATCAGGGTCAGCCGCTGCGTGACTTTGAAATCGTCCTGCGCGTAGCCGCTCCAATCGCGGAAGCGATTATACTGCGCGGGGAACGGCTCGAGGCGCGTCACCGTAGCGGGCAGCCCGAGCAGGAAATCCGCGTACGCGTTGCCGGTGAATTTGCCGGTGAACGCGTAGCTGCCGAACACCGGGATGCCGGATGTATTCGGCATGTAGCGATTCACGAAAAAGTTGACGTGCTCGAGCCCGAACTTCATCGAGTGCCGCCCCTTCACCCAGCTCAGATTATCGGCGAGTTGCGCGTGACCGTCGTTCACGGGATTCAGCAAATTGATGTTGTCGCTGGCGAAGCCGCTCACGCTGAAGATCGGCAGGTTGTGGATCGGTCCGCGGTCGGGCAGTCCGGAGATGCCGATTTTGTTCATGTAGTCCTGGCCGAGGAAATTGGAGCTGCTCGCCGACACCAGAATCACCACGCCGGCGCGGACTTCATTCAGCAGATTCGGCTTGATTGTCATTACGTCGCCGAGCGTCCAGAAGTTGACGCGGCGTTCGTTGTACGACGTGCCGACGGTGGTCGGCGGCAGCGCCGATCGCGCACCGGGAATGTCGTAATTGTCCTTGCGATTCTCGTAGCGCAGGAAGCCGCGGTGGCCCTCGCTGAAGTTGTGGTCGAGCTTGATCTCTTCGGTGCGGTGGACTTCCGGTCCGGTGAAGGACGCGCGATAGTTGGCTGCCGTCAAATTCGCCGCGCCGAAGTTCGGCACCGGGAAAAGCAGCTCCTGAGCCTTCAGTCCCTGTGGACTCAGGAAGCCCGGCGCGATTGAATTTCCGATAAACGGGTTAACGCCGGTGAAGGGATTCCGAAGCGCGGCGAAGGCCGAAAAATCGCCCTGACGCATCGCGACGGTCGGCACGTTCGGAGTGAACAGCACGGCCGACACGCCCTTCAATCCATCGAAATCGAAAAAGAAAAACGTCTTATCGCGGCGGATCGGGCCGCCGATCGTGCCCCCATAGTTGTGCAAATTCTGGAAGGGCTTGGTGGTGGCGAAGGTATTTCGCGCGTCGGTCGCGCTATTGCGCAGGTACCAGAACACGCCGCCGTGCATCTGGTTGGCGCCCGACTTCGTCGCCGTCGTGATCGTCCCCATCCCACCGAATTCGGCGCGCGTGGTGAGCACGCTCGCGGTAAATTCCTGGATCGCTTCGACCGAGGGCTGCGACACATTGTCCGGGCTGCCGAAGTTGCCGAACGTGGTCTCGATGCCGTCTACCTTGACCTTGACGCTGCTCGCGCCGGCGCCCGGGGTGAGCCACTTCGCACCGTTGCCGACCTGCACGACGCCCGGAACGGTGAGCGGCAGGATGCCCGAAATCAGCCCGGAATCGCCCGAATTCTTCGACACGCTGCGCAGGTTGGTGGGCGTCTCGATGATCTGCCGCGGAACCAGCGCGCTGCCCACCGCCGGCGTCTCGAGTTGCACAACGGTCGACGCGGCATCGGTCACCACGACCTCGGTGCTCGCTCCGGCGACCTCGAATTTCAAGTCCTGGCGAACCGTCCGGTAGGCCTCCACCGGGAAGGCGCGGGTCTCGATCGGACGGAAGCCCTTGGCGTCTGCTCCCAGGCGATACGTGCCCGGCGGCAGGTCGGGGAAGGCATAGGCCCCGCTCGCGTTGGTCTGGGTCGAGCGGCGAACGCCCGTATCGTTATTGGTCAGCGTGACCGTGGCAGCCGGGACGGAGCCTCCCGACGCGTCCACCGCCAGTCCTGTGACCGTGCCGAGCGGAGTTTGTGCAAACAAGGCAACGACGCAGAAAAAGAGCGCAAAAAGGCGGATTTTCATAGGGAACGTCTATTGTGCCATACTGCACCAGCCCCCGGTTTATCGAATTGTAAAGTAGAAGAAAGTGCTGCGATCCCAGTTTCAACCGCGCCGCGACTACACCCTGGCAGCCGCCGCCGCCGCGGGCTTCGCCTGCTTCGCCCTGACCCTTTCGACCGGCGGACCGACGCCGCTGGATGCCGCGGTGCGCGCCACCATTCACAGTTGGGCGAGCCCCGGCCTTACCCAGGCGATGGAGGTGGTGACGCAGGTCGGCGGCGGGTACTTCCTCTTTCCCCTGGGCGCGGTGATCGTCGCGGCGCTATACTCCGCGGGCCGGCGGCGCGAGTCGGCGCTGTTCGTAACCGCCGTTCTGGGGGCCAATCTCATCGATGAGGCTATGAAGCTGGCATTTCACCGCCTGCGGCCCGTGCCGTGGTTCGGTTACCCGCAGCCGCCTTCGTTCAGCTTTCCGAGCGGCCACTCGTTCGTCTCATTCTGCTTCTACTTTTCGCTCGCCGAAATCCTCATCCGGGACGAGTGGCCGCTGGGCCGGAAGATCGCGATCTGGGCCGCCGCGGGGGCGATCACGCTGGCGATCGGCTTCTCGCGAGCGTACCTGGGCGTCCACTATCCGACCGATGTGCTGGCGGGTTTCGTGGCCGCGATCGCATGGACCACGGTGATTCGGATTGCGCACCACAGATACTTCCGCGGTCGGCAGAATCCTACCGTTGGTGAGTTGAGTTCTTAAGGGATAATCCTTGTACAATACGGAAGCGGTCTGAAGACGAATCGTGTACGGAATAGTGGGAGCCTAATTAATGGAAATAAATGAACACATCGGAGGGCCGGTTCGGATTGGCACGAAACTGGTTGGAGACGGACACCCGAGCTACATCATCGCCGAGATTGGAATCAATCATAACGGCGATATCGATCTGGCGCGACGCCTGATCAGTGTGGCGGTCGCGGCAGGCTGCGATGCGGTCAAGTTCCAGAAGCGGACGGTCGAAATCGTCTACACTCCCGAGGAGCTTGCCAAGCCCCGCGAGAATCCGTTCGGTCCGACCAATGGCGATCTGAAGCGCGGACTCGAGTTCGGGCTTGAGGAATATAAGCTCATCGATCGCTACTGCACGGAAGTGAAGATGCAGTGGTTTGCCTCCTGCTGGGACGAGCCCAGCGTGGATTTCATCGATCAGTTCAATCCTCCGTGTTACAAAATCGCGTCGGCATCGCTCACCGACGACAACCTGCTGCGCTACACCCGCGGTATGGGCAGGCCGATCATCCTTTCCACCGGCATGAGCACGCTCGAGGAGATCGATCACGCGGTCGGCATTCTGGGCAAGAAAGATCTCATCCTGATGCACACCTGCGCCTGCTATCCGGCCAACTACCCCGAGCTGAATCTGCGCACTATCACCACCCTGCGCGAGCGTTACGGTGTACCGGTCGGATACTCGGGCCACGAAACCGGACTGCCTTCGAGCATCGCCGCGGTCGCCCTCGGCGCCTGCTGCGTGGAGCGCCACATTACGCTCGATCGCGCGATGTGGGGTTCGGATCAGGCGGCCTCTCTCGAGCCGAACGGCATCGGTCGCCTGGCGAGCTATATCCGACTGGTGGAGACATCGCTCGGCGACGGAAAGAAGACAGTGAGCGAGCGCGAACACGCGGTGATGAAGAAGCTCCGCCGGGTGGGAGCCAGCGCCTGAGAATGGCCGCGATCAAAGCGATTGCGTTGGACGTCGATGGGGTCCTCACCGATGGCGGAATCTGGTGGGGGCCCAACGGCGAAGAGTGGAAGCGGTTCTGTTTCGCCGATATCATGGGCGTTTCGCTGGCGCGCAAGGCCGGCCTGCTGGTGACCCTGATTTCGGGAGAAGACAGTCCGCTGGTGGACCGTTACGCCGTCAAAATGAATCTCCCCGATATCACGAAGGGCTGCAAGGATAAGGCGTCGGCCCTTCGTGCCTACGCGGAACGGAATCAACTTCAGCTCGCCGAGATCGCCTTCATGGGTGACGACGTGAACGATCTTGCCGCCATGGAACTCGCGGGACTGACGGCAGCTCCGGCCGACGCGCGGCCCGCGGTGCGGAAGGCAGTCGCAATGGTAACGGAAGCCAGGGGCGGCAACGGCGCCGTGCGGGAACTGGTGGACCACATTCTTTCAAACCGATCATGATCAAGCTTTCCGATTACGTCATGCGCTTTGTCGCGGACCAGGGCGTCAAACACGTTTTCCTGGTGACCGGCGGCGGCGCCATGCACCTCAATGCGTCGCTGGCCCAGTGCAAAGCGATCGAGCCAATCTGCAATTCGCATGAGCAGGCCGCCGCCATGGCTGCCGAGAACTATGCCAAGGCGACCAACAGCCTCGGCGTCGCGATGGTGACCACCGGCCCCGGCGGCACGAACGCCATCACCGGGCTGGCCGGCGCGTGGCTCGATTCGACACCCTTGCTCTTCCTCTCCGGCCAGGTGAAGCGTCCCGACCGGATGTTCGCCGCCGACGGCACGCCGCTAGGCATGCGGCAGTTGGGCGTGCAGGAAATCGATATCGTTTCCGTGGTCAAGCCGCTCACCAAATACGCGGTCGTAGTGCTCGACCCCAACAGCATTCGCTATCACCTGCAGAAGGCCGTCCACCTGGCGCTCAACGGGCGTCCCGGTCCGGTGTGGGTGGATATCCCGCTCGATGTGCAGGCCGCGCCAATCGATGAGAACAATCTGCCCGGGTTCGACGCGAGTAAAGAGCCCCCGGCGTTCGACGCGACTGGGCTCGCCGAAAAAGTGCGCGAGACGATCGACGCGCTGAACAAGTCCGAGCGTCCGCTGATTTTCATCGGCAACGGCGTACGCCTGGCTCGCGCGGAAGACGAGTTGCGCAAGCTGTTCGGACTGCTGAAAGTTCCGGTGGAAGCGACGTGGTGCGCGGCCGATATTATTTCGTCGGAAGATCCGCTGTTCGTCGGACGGCCCGGATCGCTGGCCTCGCGCGGCGCTAACTTCGCGCTGCAGAATTCCGATTTTCTGCTGAGCATCGGCGCCCGATTGGATTTTGCGATCACCGGCTACGCTCCCGATAAATTCGCGCGCGCCGCGCATAAGGTGATGGTCGATATCGATCCGGCGGAGATCAAGAAGCTCGATCCGTTCATTGACACGCCGATCTGCGCGGATGCCGGCGCGTTCCTGCGCGAAATGCTGAGGCAGATCGACGCCGTCCGGCCGAAGGATCGCACCCCGTGGAAGGAACGCTGTGCGGATTGGAAGACGCGCTACTCCGTGGTGCTCGACGAGCATCGCAAGCCCGAGGGCCGCGTCAGCATTTTCTACCTGGCCGAAGTGATCGGGCAGGAGACTACTCCCGAAGACATCATGATCTCCGGCAGCTCCGGCAGTGGGATCGAAATTTATCTGTTCGCCTGCCCGACGCGCACCGGGCAGCGGATTTACCACACGGCGGGACTCGGTTCGATGGGCAACGCGGTGCCCGGCAGCATCGGCGTCTGCATCGCAGGCGGAAAGAAGCGAACGGTTTGCGTGGATGGCGACGGCGGCTTTCAGTTCAACATTCAGGAACTGGAAACCATTTCGCGCCTCAAATTGCCGATCAAGTTTTTCGTTTTAAACAACGATGGGTACGCGTCGATCCGCGCGTCGCAGGCCAATTTCTTCGGCTCGCCGCAGGTGGGGTGCGACGCCTCCACCGGCCTGACGGTGCCGGACCTCTGCAAGATCGGCGCTTCGTACGGGCTCGGGACGGCGCGCATCACTTCGCAGGAGAATCTGCGCGAAGAAGTGCGCCGCGTGCTCGACATGCCCGGTCCGGTGGTTTGCGATGTCCAGGTGATACCGGACGAAGTTCGCGGACCGCGACTTTCCTCGATGCAGCGGCCCGATGGCTCGATGGTCTCCAAGCCGCTCGAAGATCTCTGGCCGTTCCTGCCGCGCGAAGAGTTTCTGGCAAATATGATCGTGGCACCCCTGGAGGATTAGCGGCATGACTCGCACGTTGGCTGCGGAACTGGACGAGTTGCTCGCGGAAAGTCCGTCGCAGGCGATGGTGCGCGAGCGCTCGGAGTTCGACCGGCAGGCCGGACCCGCGAGGGCGTCCGTGGTGCTTTTCGGTGCGCGAAAAATGGGGCGGCTGGTGCTCGGAGGATTGCGCAGGAATGGCGTCGAACCGCTCGCCTTCAGCGACAACGATCCGAAAGTGTGGGGCGAGACGATCGAGGGCGTCGCCGTGCTTTCGCCGGAGGACGCGGCGAAGCGGTTCGGCGACTCCGCGATTTTTGTGATCACCGCGTGGGGCCGCGGCGCGTCGGACCCGATGCACGGCAGGATCGAGCGGCTGCGAATGCTCGGCTGCAAACGGGTGATCACGGTAGGCCCGGTGTTCTGGAAATACCCAGGCGATTTTCTGCCGCGAATTCCCGCGACGGATCTGCCGCACAAGGTACTCGAGCATGCCGACCGGGTGCGGAAGGTGTTTGCACTGCTCGGCGACGATCGGTCGCGACAGGAGTTTGTGGCACAGCTTCGCTGGCGGCTGCACTTCGATTTCGACGCACTGCCGGAACCGGTGACGGAGCCGATTTATTTTCCGGCCGACCTGATTGCTCCGTCGGATGACGAAGTGTTTGTCGATGTGGGCGCATTCGATGGCGATTCGATTCTGGACTTCCTGCGAAACCGGAATTCCCGTTTCGGCGGGATCATCGCGTTCGAACCCGACCCGGTCAGCCTGGAGCGCCTGCGGCAGACGTTGGATGGGCTGCCGGACGAGGTCCGCGCGAAGGTACGCGTGATCCCGGCGGCGACAGGCGCGCAGTCAGGCACGGTGCGATTTTCGGCGACGGGCGCGCTCGGTTCGCGGATGGACGCGGGCGAAGTCAAAGTCGATCTGGTCACCCTGGACGACTCGCTCAAAGCCGATTCGCCGACATTCATCAAGATGGATATCGAAGGGGCGGAGACCAGTGCTCTCGAAGGCGCGAGGAAGTTGATCGCGCGCACGGCGCCGGTCCTCGCGATCTGTACGTATCATGTGCAGGATCATCTCTGGAAGATTCCGGAGCTCATTCACCAACTCCAGCCGGATTACCGGATCTATCTCCGTCCCCACATTCAACAGGTCGAAGACCTCGTAACGTATGCGGTGCCGGCCGGCCGCCAGCGGGGAGTTAAGGAAAGCCGATGAGAAGTTTTCAGCAGAAGATCAAAGACATGCTGCTGAAGCTCGGTCCGGACAGCATTGTGCTCCGCACCGCGCTCAACGTGCATGCTCGCCAGCACGGATTTCACCTTTCGTATGGCGATAAAACGATTACCGCGGACCGGAACAAGCAGAGCATGGTCTTGAGTAAGAACCAGCTCTACCTGGTGCCGATCGTGCTCGAGTGCTACCACGAATTTTTCGACTCGGTGGAGGCGAAGTCGATCGACGGCCGGTCGGTGCTGGACTTCTCCAAGCCCGGCGTCCACCGGTACAAGGAGTCCGGGGTCGAGTTCACTTTCCCCGGAATGCCGGAAGATTATTCGATCGCGGGTTACACGCACTGGTTCAAACCGCGTCCCGGCGATCTGGTCTTCGACGTCGGAGCTCACGCCGGCATGACGGGATATTTCCTGTCCAAGATGGTGGGACCGACGGGCAGGGTGATCGCGTTCGAGCCGGACGACATCAATTTCCCGTATCTGCTGGAGAACATCAAAGGCCACGCTCTCGACAATGTGGAGCCGGTGAAGACCGCGATGGATGCGAAGTCGGGGCAGGCGTCATTCAATTCCGACGGCACGATGGGCTCGGGCCTGGTCGATCACCTGACTTACCCGGACACCGGTGTGCACCGAATGGTGGAGACGATCTCGCTGGTGGATGCGACGAAGAA
The DNA here is from genome assembly GCA_025463045.1 of Candidatus Solibacter sp. Lineage (GTDB taxonomy): Bacteria > Acidobacteriota > Terriglobia > Bryobacterales > Bryobacteraceae > Solibacter. Next base: position 274 of record JAOAPT010000061.1, on the reverse strand, counting down.
GTACGGCGTCCCGGCCATGATCAAAATGGATATCGAAGGGGCAGAGCTGGTGGTAATCGAAGCGGCTCTGGAGTTCCTGCTAGCGACCCCGCTGCATCTTTCCTTCGACAGTTATCACCTCATGCCGAACGGCGAATTCACCTGGACGCATCTGGAGAAAATGTTCCGGTCGATTGACTACGATGTGAGCTCTTCGACGGAGTTCGGACAGATGTTCACCTGGGCGAAGCACAAGTCGCTATGATCGTCGCGCTTCGTGGGGGTAATCCCGGAG
>JAOAPT010000045.1 GCA_025463045.1 Candidatus Solibacter sp. | reverse complement strand
AAGATGGAACGTTCCGGCGGGGCGCTCGTGCAGTTTGAAAGAGAGCTGAACGTGATCAATCCGCAGGAGAAGACCAGCATCATCTCAGCCCGCCTGCTGCAGTTGAATACGGAATAAACGAATGCACAGGCTGATCGTGTGCGGAAGGAATCGGCCTACCGGTCGGTCGCTGCCGGCTCGATTGAGGCGGTACAGATCTCGACTCAAGGGGACGCGTTGAAGAAACTGTCGGAGCGGCTTGACGAGGAGCAGCAGAAGTTCGCCGAGGTCAGGGCGCATTTCGGGCCAAATCATCCGGAGAACCGGAAGGCGGCGGCCCAGGTGGCCGAAGTCCAACGCCAGTTGCAACGTGCGCGGGATAATGCGGCACAACGCGTTGAGACGGAGTTTCGAGAAGCACTCAATCGCGAAGCCATGTTGCGCAAGACCGTCTCGGAGAGCAAAGCCGAGTTTGACAGCCTGAACGCTCACTCGTTCGAATATCAATCCTTGAAGCGCGAGGCGGAAGCCGACAAGAACCTCTACGAGGAACTGGTGCGGAAGATCCGGGAAGCGACGATCAACTCCGGCTTCCAGAACAGCGCGATTCGCATCGCCGATATGGCACGCCCGGCGATCAAGGCGGTGTTCCCCAACATACGGCTCAATGTCATCCTGGCCTTCTTCTTTTCCATCTTGCTGGCCGTCGGCGCTTGCGCGATCGCCGATCTGTTGAACAACACCGTACGCGATCCGGAGCAGGTTGCCCGCACGCTCGCGACGGAAGTCATCGGCACGCTTCCCGCGGTGAAGGCGTGGCACGGCCGTTCGATCTCCACCGGGAATTCCGGGATGGCGCTAATCCCTTCCAGCGATATCGATCCGGCGCACATGAACAGCTTCGATGAAGCGATCCGCACACTTCGCAACTCGATCCTGCTGACCGACTTCGACCGGCGGATCCGGTCGATCATGATCACGAGTTCGGCGCCCTCGGAGGGGAAGTCGACCACCGCGGCGCACCTCGCAATGGCGCACGCTCAACAGGGCCGGCGCACACTGCTGATCGACGGCGATCTGCGGCGTCCGAGCATCCACCGCCGCTTCGACCTGCCCAGCGTGGTCGGTCTATCGAATGTGCTCACCTCGGGAATTCCGTGGCGCAGCGTCCTATTGAAAAAAGAAGAGTTCCCGACCCTGGATATTCTCCCGGTCGGTCCTTCGTCGCGGCGCGCAGCGGATCTGATCGGGGCGCAATTAACGGTAATTCTGGAAGAGGCCTGCGCGGAATACGATCTGGTGATTCTGGATTCGCCTCCGCTGCTGGGATTCTCCGAGCCGCTACAGATGGCGGCTACCGTGGATGGAGTATTGATGGTCGCGGTCGCCGGGCGGACCAACCGCAAGGCGCTGGCTTCGGCGATCACCACCCTCAAACGGCTGCGCGCCAATATCATCGGCGTGGTCCTCAACGAAGTCCGGGCGGACAGCAGCGACGGATACTACTACCACTACTACCATCCCAAGTACTACCGCGACTACTCCTCAGAGTCGGCCGACTGAGGCGAGGGTTTCGAGGGAGACAGTACCATGAAGATTCTCATCGCCAACCAGGCCTTCCATCCGGATGTTGTCTCGACCGCGCAGCATGCCGCTGATGTGGCGACAGCGCTGGCGCAGGGAGGACACGAAGTGACGGTGCTGGCATCGCGGGCGGCTTACGACCAGCCGCAGGTCCGCTTCGCGGCGCGGGAACGATGGCGTGGCATCGAGATCCTCCGCATCAGTAGTCTTACCCTCTCACGGACGGTCCTCTGGAAACGGGCGGCCGTCTTTGCTTCCTTCCTGCTTCACTGCGCGCTGCGGATGTGGATCTTGCCACGGCAGGATATGGTCATCGTTTTGACCTCGCCTCCGCTACTTTGCTTCCTGGGCGCACTCCTGGCGCGATTCCGTGGTGCCAGGCTCGTGCTCTGGATCATGGATCTCAATCCGGATGAGGCCGTCGCCGCGGGTTGTCTCCGCTACGGCAGCATCCTCGAACGCTGTCTGCGCGCAATGTTGCACTTCAGTCTGCGTACCAGCGAGCGCGTGATTGTATTGGACCGCTTCATGTTCGAGCGGATAATCGCCCACGGAGTGCCCGCCCGAAAGGTCGCGATCGTGCCTCCCTGGCCGCACTCCAACGACGTTACTTACGACGAGGTGGGCCGCGAAATATTCCGCCGGCGCCATCAATTGGAGGGCAAATTCGTTGTTATGTACTCGGGCAATCACAGCCCTTGTCATCCTCTCGACACGCTGCTCGAGGCGGCTCTTCATCTGCGCTCGCGTAGCGACATTGCATTCTGTTTTGTCGGGGGAGGCGTCGAGTTTGAAAAGGTCCGGCAATTCGCTTCCGACCACGCCCTACGCAACATCGTCTGCCTCGGCTACCAGCCGCGTTGGGAACTTTCCGCGTCTTTGTCTGCCGCCGATTTACACACTGTTGTGATGGGCGACGCCTTTGTCGGGATCGTCCATCCGTGCAAAATTTATAACATTCTGACGATCGGGACTCCGATACTCTACGTTGGACCCGAGCAGAGCCCGATCACCGATGTGGGAGCCCGGATCGCCGAGGGGTATCCTCTCTGGCCGGTTCGACACGGCGATCACCTGGGCGCGGTCTCGCGGATTGCCGAGGCGGCGGCTCAAGGTCGCGTGGTGCGACCGCCGCGTTCGAGTTTTCTTCGGCATTTCTCGCAGGACCGCCTCGTTTTGGAGTTTATCGAGGCTCTGCCTTTGGAAGACGATTCGCCTGACCTGATCCGCACTGAACCGCATGCGGAGAGCGTGTGAAAGGAGATCGCTCCATGCCACAATTTCGAATCCTGCAGGTGACGTTGGACCTTTCGCTCGCGTCTACCGGCGTGTACACGACGGCCAAGAACTTCTACGATGTGCTGACGCGTCAAGGGCACAACGTTAAGAGCATCTCCTTCGACCGCCACGAATACGAAGCGACCGCGCGAGGGTTCAACGTGAGGCCGGTCCGGTCATCGCGTTTGCCGGTGCTGAACCGATTTGCCTTCAGTTGGGCGGCGGCGCACGGCGCGCACGATCAGTTGATCGGTTCACAAGACGCTCTTTTCCTGCACTCGCTGTACGGCTACCACGTCAACTGGGCGGCTGGGCGCGCCCGGCCCGATCAAGGCGTCTTCGTGATCCCGCACGGCGCCCTGAACGAACGCTGCTTTTCCTACCGGAAGTCCCGCAAACTATGGTGGCTGCGACACGCGAATCCCTTCTTTACGGAGAATTCGACCTTTATCTTCTCTTCGGAATACGAACGGCGGCAAGCGCTCGAAAGGGTATCTCCGCGTTACGTGGAAGTGTTGAGTTGGCCTGTGTCGCGCGAACTGCTGGCGCCGCCCGCCCCGCTTCCCCCGGGCGACCGCGTGTTGATCGCGGCGGGCCGCCTCCACCCTGGCAAGCGGACTCTGGAGACGGTACGCGCGTTTCGGCGGCTCGCCCGCAGCGGTTGGCAGCTACACCTGGCGGGTCTCCCCTCCGACGAGGTGTCGATCGCGGATCTGCGGCATGAGGCAGGCGCGGCATGGGAGAAGACGATTATCTACCGCGGTAACTTGAAGGCCGCCCAATTGGCTGAGGCTTATCGCAGCGCGGCGGGCGTGGTCCTGTTTTCACAAGGAGAGAACTTCGCAAATGTGATCGCGGAAGGTGTCGCTAACGGCTGCGCGGCGTTCGTCAGCGACCACGTCGGTCTGGCGGACAAGGTGGACGGCGGCGGATGGGGGCTGGTCTTTGACGATCGGACGATTCACGACACTGCCGAGCAATTGGAAGCCAGCATGGCGTATTGCGACTCTGACACCGCGAAGGCGCGTGCGGAGCGCACGGCTTTGAGTCGCGAGATGTTCTCCATGGAGCGCTTCTCCGCGGGCCTGCTCGACATCACCCGGCGTGGTGTAGCTCGCGCGGCCGCCTGACGCCAAGACGGAAATCGCAATGAAAACGAAAGTATCCGTATTAATCCCAGCCAAGAACGAGATGGCGCACATCCCGGATTGCATCCGCTCGGTAGCGTGGGCCGACGAAGTGGTGGTCGTCGATTCGGGCAGCACCGACGGCACCATCGAGGCCGCACTGGAGCTTGGCGCGCGAGTGGTTCGGTTTGCTTACGTGCCGGGCGGACCGAAGAAAAAGAATTGGGCCCTCGATCACGTGGATTTCCAAAACGAATGGGTGCTGATCCTCGACGCGGACGAGCGCATAACGCCTTTGCTCGCCCGGGAGATTGACGGCGCGATTGAAGGGCCGGCGCAGTGCGATGGATATTACGTGAATCGGCGTCTCTTCTTTCTGGGTCGCTGGATCCGGCACGCGGGTTATTATCCCAGCTGGAACCTGCGCCTGTTTCGCCGCGGCGCGGGACGTTATGAAGAAATTCCCGATTTTGAGCCTTCGAACGGCGACAACGAGGTCCACGAGCACGTGCTCCTGCGGGGACCGGCTGGTTATCTCCAGA
>JAOAPT010000015.1 GCA_025463045.1 Candidatus Solibacter sp. | reverse complement strand
GGCGGCACCACCGCCGGCTACCGTGTCTACCGCAACGGCACGCAAGTCGCCACGCCCAGTGCGGCGACTTACACGGATTCCGGACTTACGGCCGCCACCACTTACTCCTACACCGTGGCTGCCGCTGACTCCGCCGCGAACCTCTCCGCGCCGACTACCGCGCTTTCCGTCAAGACTCTAAACGCCGCCGTCCCCAGTCCCACGAACCTCGCGGCAAACGGCATCACCGCCGGACAGGTTACGCTTTCCTGGATCTCCGGCGGAGGCACGACGGCCGCCTACCGTGTCTACCGCAACGGCACGCAAATCGCCGCGCCCACGGCGGCAACTTACACGGACTCCGGCCTCGCCGGGTCCACCACCTACGCCTACTCCGTGGCCGCCGCGGATTCCACCGGCAGCCTTTCCGGACCGACCACTGCGCTATCCATCACGACCTCAGGCGGTGCCACCGTCCCGACACCCAGGAACTTGACTGCCAAGGCACTCACCGCCAACCAGATCAGGCTTGTCTGGAACACCGGAGGCGGGTCCACGACCGGCTACCGAATCTACCGCAACGGTACGCAGGTCGCCACGATGTCCGGCACGATATATGTGGATTTCGGACTTACCGCGTCCACCACTTACACCTACACCGTCGCGGCGGTCGACGCGGCCGGCAATCTTTCCCCGCAGAGCGCCGCGGTCTCGGTCAAGACTCTCGCGGCGGGAACGGCCACTCTCGCCGCGCCCACGCAACTGCCTGCGAGTTCCGGTACCCTCAGCGACACTGCCAGTCTCACCACCGACTGGAAGATCGCCGGCTAACCCTTCCCATACCATTTCTTCTTTCAAGGGGACAGGCCTCCGGGTCTGTCCCCTCTTTTTTGCAAACCATCTACCGCTAATCCTATTGAACTTTATCGATAAATGTGGTCTGATCAGGCAATAGCTGAATCTCGCTCAGTTTTTTGGGAGGTTTTTGTGTTGAAAAGATGCCTACGTAGCCATCTCGTGCTTCTCGCGGCGCTCAGTTTGTGCGCCGTTTCTCTCTTTGGCCAAAGTTCCAGCGCCACCATCAGCGGACGGGTCGTCGATTCCAGCGGTGCGGCCATCGCCGGCGCGGAAGTTCGCGCCATCAACCAGGTGGACAAGAACACGCGAACCTTTTCCACCTCCGCTTCCGGCGATTTCCTTTTCCCCAACCTCGAACCCGGCGCCTACACTCTCATCGCCAAAGCCGCCGGATTTAAACAATACGAGCGCAAAGATCTGATACTCAGCGCGTCGGACCGCCTCGCTGCAGGCGATCTCAAGCTCGAAGTCGGCGCGATCACCGAGACCGTTGAAATCACCTCGCAAGCCGCCCCCGTGCAAACCGCCAGCGCCGAGCGCTCCGGCCTGCTCGATTCCAAACAGGTCATGGAACTGATGGCCCGCGGCCGCGACGTCATGGCCCTCCTCCAGATTCTGCCCGGCGTGGTCGACGACAACACCGGCTCGGACACGCTCGGACAGTACTCCACGCCCACCATGTCCGGCACCCGCTCGTTTTACAACTCGCTCAACATCGACGGAATCTCCGGCAACACGGCGCGCGGACGCACTGCGGAATCGCCTTTAAATATGGATGCGATCTCCGAAGTCAAGGTGCTGCAGAATTCCTACACCGCGGAATACGGACCTTCCGCCGGCGGCGTGATCCAACTCGTCACCAAGAGCGGCACGCAAAGCTTCCACGGAGGCGCTTACTACTACAACCGCAACGAGGCGTTCAACGCCAATACCTTCTTCAACAACCGTTCGGGTGTGAAGACGCAGCGCTACCGCTACAACACCGTAGGCGTCAACATCGGCGGACCCATCTACATCCCGAACCACTTCAACAGCAGCAAACAGAAGCTCTTTTTCTTCTTCTCCACCGAGATCCTGCCCAACCAGAGCCCCAATACGTTGTCCTACTTCAACGTGCCCACCGCCGCGGAGCGCCAGGGCATCTTCTCGCGTACCATCAAAGACCCGCTCACCCCCGGCCTCAACTTCCCGAGCGTCAATGGCATCACTACCATCCCCTCCAACCGCATCGACCCCAACTCGAGCAAGCTGCTGTCGATTTTCCCGCTGCCCAATACCGTCGACTCTCGCGGCAATTACTTCATCGCCGGCTCCGAGGATCTGCCCGTCAAACAGGCGATTCTGAAGGTCGACTACAACCGCTCCGACAAGAACCGCATGTGGTTCCGTGTCACCGGCTACAGCAGCGAGAACACCGGCCGCACCAGCCCTGCGATCAGCAATCAGTGGGGTCTCGCCGATGTCACCTACGCGCAGACCATGCCGCAGATGGGCTACAAGCTCACCACCATCTTCACCCCGAACCTCATCAACGAGGTGACCTTCGGTATGAACCTGTGGACCGAGGACCAGAAACTCACCGACAAGGGGCTCGCCGCCTATCAGCGCGCCACGTACGGAATCAACATCGCCCAGACCTATCCGAAGAACAATCCGCTCAACCTACTGCCTGCCATGACCTTCGGTGGAATCACCAGTCCCGCCCAGGTCAGCTACGATGGCCGCTTCCCGATGGTCGACGATTCCACCAAGTACAGCTTCAGCGACGACCTCACCAAAATCTGGAGGGGTCACGAATTCAAGTTCGGCATCCACCTGGAGCGCGCTCTGTACAACCAGTATCACCAGGCGGGCGGAAACTCCTTCCCCGGCTCCTTTGCTTTCGGCACCGATTCGGCCAACCCGTTGGATAGCGGTTACGCCTACGCCAATGCCATCCTCGGCAATTACAGCACCTACACCGAAGCCACCAACCGCGTCGACTACGCGCCCATCACTCGCATCTATGAGTGGTACGCGCGCGATCACTGGAGACTGACCAGCCGCCTGACGCTGGACATTGGAGGACGCTTCACCTGGGCGCTGCCGCAGACCCCGAATAACGACAATGCCGGAAATTTCGTCCCCTACCTGTTCGACCCGTCGAAGGCGCGAACGCTTTACCGTCCGGCCAAGGTGAACGGCGTCAACGTCACCATCAATCCCCTCACGGGCGCCATCGTCACCCCGAACGTGCTCGCCGGGTTGATCATCCCCAACACCGGCGATCCGCTCAACGGCATCATCACGCCAACCACGCCGAATTCGCCTCGCGCCATGGTGTACAGCAACGGAATCCTGGTAGCGCCGCGCTTCGGCATCGCCTGGGATCCGTGGGGCAACGGCAAGACCGCGGTCCGCGCCGGCGGCGGCTTCTTCTACAATCCCGGCGCCGATGCCGGCACGCTGGGCAATCTCTTCTTTAACCCGCCGGCCATCTATACCCCCACGCAATACTATGGGACCGTAGCCACCGCCGCCAACGGCACGGGATTGCTGTCACCCAGCAACTTCTCGCGCGATATTGATCCCCATCACAAGACCGTGACTGCCTATCACGCGAACTTTGGAATCCAGCGCGATATCGGTTTCAAAACCATCCTCGATGCGGCCTATGTCGGCAGCTTCGGACGGCACTTGAGCGAAGTGCTCAACCTCAACACTCCGAACTATGGCGCCAATCTCCTGCCCCAGAACCAGAATCCGCAGACCAACACGCCGCTCAACGACAACTATTTCCGTCCCTTCATCGGCTACGGCACCATTCCGCAGCAGATCTTCGAAGGTAACTCCAGCTATCACTCCTTGCAGGTCACGCTCAACCGGCGCTTCTCCAAGGGCGTGCAGTTCGGTGTTTCCTACACCCACTCCAAAGCCATGGACTACGCCGAAGGCGACAGCACCAGCACCTCGGGAGTGAGTGGCGGGGGCAGCAACACAGTCGCCCGCTACCTCGATCGCAAGATCTGGAACTACGGCCTTGCCTCGTACGACCGTCCCGATGTTCTGACCATGAACTTCCTGGTGGACGTCCCAAGACTTGGCAAAGTGGTGCCGAATCGTGTAGTGAAGACGATCTTCGATGGCTGGCAGATTTCCAACATCGTCAGCTTCATCCCCGGCTCGCCGCAACAGGTCAGCATGACCACCAACCCGACCGTCAACTTCTTCAGCGGCGGCGATGGAGCCAGCCCGCTCCTGGTCGGCGATCCGACCCTGCCCAAGGATCAGCGCACCGTCAGCCGCTACTTCAACGTGGGCGCCTACGCTGAACCGATTCCGCTAACCCAGGCGTCCTGCGCGTCCGGAACCTGCCCGGCCATCTCCTGGGTCAACTACGGCAACGCATCCACCGCCACTTTCCGCGGACCCGGTCGCAACAACTGGAATACGGCGGTCTACAAGACCTTCGTGGTCCGGGAGAAGTTCCGCATCCAGTTCCGCGCCGAGGCGTACAACACGTTCAATCACACCCAGTTCAACGCCATCGATACGACGATCCAGTACAACGCCGCCGGCGTCAACACGCGGACATCCTCGGGCAACGTCACTTCCGCCCGCGACCCGCGCATCATGCAATTCGCCCTGCGCTTGAACTTCTAACGATCAGAGCCGCGACCGTCAGAGAGCGGTGGTCACTCGCCGGGCGACCACCGCTTCGTAACCGTCGCGGCTCTGATGGAGTGCGTTCTTCAACGGAGTTCTTGTGGGGCAGCCGCTGTTTCAGGCGGCGCTCTTCGTACCTGGCGACCCCACAAACAGTCCCGCCAGCCGCTGATCTGTATCCCCAAACCGATCCAGCTTCACGCCCATCGAGTCCATCAGCGAGAGATACAAGCTGCACGCGCGCCGATTGTCGTTGCCCTTATCCAGGTAATCCAGAATACGCCCAGTCTTCAGCGCACCGCCTGCTTGCCCGGCGAGCACCACGGGCATCTGATCCGCCCCATGCGCATCACCGTCGTACAAATTCGACGCCAGCATCAGCGTCGAACTCGCGAGCAGCGATTGCCCGCCTTCGTCGATCTCCTTCAGCCGCTTCACCAGATACACGAACTGCTCCATGTGGAACTGATTCGTCTTCAGGTACATCGCCTTCAGTTCCGGCGCCTTGCCATTGTGCGTCAAATCAAGATGCAGCGCGCCGCGCACTCCCGGGATGAATTTGAAATTCATCTGCGAGAGATCGTTATTCAGCATTAGCGTCACGAGCCGCGTCTTGTCCATCTGGAACGCGAGCACCGTGAGGTCCATCATCAGTTTCATGTGATCCGGCACGTTCTGCGGAATCTCGTCCGACGGCCGCGGCATGTTCGGTTTATCGATCGTCGGACGCCAGCCCTCCAGCCGCTCTTCCTTCGCCGCACGATCGATCCGCTTCTCGATATCGTGCACCGATTCCAGATACTCTTCCAGCTTCTTCCGATCTCCTGTGCTGATCTTCGGCTGCAGATCGTGCGTGTCCTGCAGCACCGCGTCTAGAATGCTGCGATCCAGTTTGCGCCCCTTGCCGTCGCCGATCATCTGGTCGAATACGCGCGCCGGATAAATCTCCTTCGCCGCCGGCTTGGTGGGCGACGTCCACGAGATGCTCGACCCGTACAGCATCGAAAGCCCGTCTTCCAACCGCAGTTCATTCGGCTCGATGCTGAGCGCAAGGCTCGGAACCGGCGTGCGATTCCCGATCTCGCGCGCCATCACCTGGTCCATCGAAGTCCCCACGCGAATGTTGTTCGGGTCCAGGCTCACCGGCGCGCCGGAGAGCATGTTCATCCGACCGAGATGCGGACTGGTCGACGTCAGCGCCGTCTGATTGTAGAGCCCGCGTATGAAGACGAGGTCTTCGCGCACCGCCGTCAACGGCAGCGCCGCCTGCCCGAATTCCATCGCCGCGCCTACGCCCTTCGCCCACCAGTGCGCCGGGTCGACGCCGTTGGAAAAGTAGATGCACGCAAATCGAAGCGGAGGCTTTACCGCGCTGCCCGCGCCACTTTGCGCGCGCAAAACCTGCAGCGATTCCATCCAGGGCAGCGCCAGAGCCACCCCCGCGCCGCGCAAGAAATGCCGCCGTGATTTCCGTAGCTCGGTCCTCATTGTCCCCCTCCGTCGTCCCGTCCCAGCCGGTTGCGAAACTGCTTGCTCGTCACGATCTCCGCCACCAGTTGCGAAAACGCCGCGTTGCCGCCGGCCTGCACCATGCGCTCGATCAGCGCCTCGTCCGATGCCTGCACGGTGCGCCCGAGCGCATATCCCACCATCTTGAACGCCAGCGTGCGCCGCACCTGATCGTCCTTCGATTGCAGATAATCGAGCAGTCCCGGAATGCCCGCGATCTCCTTGCCGTCCGACGCCGCAGCCGAATCTTCGATCGGCTTGCCGTCGTTGTACTTCTCACGCCAGCGTCCGGTCGAATCGTAATGCTCCAGCGCGAAGCCCAGCGGATCGATCCGCATATGGCAGTTAGCGCACGTCGCATTGCGTTTGTGCACCTGCAGGCGCTCTTTCACTGAGAGCCCGCCGAACAGTTTATCGTCCGCCGGAATCGATCCCGCATCGGCCGGCGGAGGCGGCACCGGAGTCCCCAAAATCCGCCGCAGCACCCAATCGCCGCGCTTCACGGGACTCGTGCGCAACGGCGCGGAGGTCGCCGTCAGCACCGCGCCGAGCCGCAGCAGGCCGCCGCGCTGAAAGCCGTTCGCACCCTCGACCAACTCCATCGCGTCTTTCGACCGAACATCGTTTTTCACTCCGTAGAATTTCGCCAGCGGCTGATTGAGGAACGAATAGTCCGCAGACAGGATCTCGCGCACCGGACGATCCTTGCGAACGATGTGCTCGAAAAACGAGACCGCTTCGTCGTACATCGACGCCTTCACTTCGTCGGTGAATTCCGGGTAGCGGCTGGTGTCGACGCCCTTGAACTGATCGAACCGGTAGAACCCGAGCCACTGCCCGAAGAACTCCGCCGAGAGCCTTCGCGCCTTCGGGTCGGCGAGCATGCGCTTCACCTGCGCCTGCAATTTCGGACCGCTCGTCAACTCGCCTGCCGCCGCCGCGCGCCGCAATTCCTCATCGGGAATCGACGACCACAGGAAGAAGCTCAGCCGCGACGCCATGTCCCAACTCGACAGCGGCCGCACTGCACCCGCATCCAGCGGAGTTTCCACGCGATAGAGATACGCAGGCGAAATCAGAATGCGCGCGAGCACCGCCCGGATCGCCTTCGGATGATCTTTTTCCGACGTCATCGCCGCGTCGTAGAAGCCGCGCAGACCCTGCTGTTCCCGGTCGGTAAGCGGACGCCGCCACGCGCGCGCCGCGAACTTCAGGCAGTCCGCGACGTGGCCCGGACGCGCCGCCGCCTGCGCCTTCCTCACCGCATCGAACTCGGCCTTCAACCCGCTCGCGTACTGGCGCGCTTCGGCCGGCATCGCCGCAAGATCCGCGGCACTCAAGTCGCCGATGTGTTTGCCCTTTAAGTCGACCTTATAATGCTCGGCGATCAGGTCCAGGTAGTTGTCGTGGTATTCGAATGACGCATACAGATCGTTCCACGCGTGATCCAGCCGCACTCGCGTCGCGTCATCCAGCATATGACTGTAGATGAAGCGGTCGTCGCGAAGGTACTTCACGCGCGTATCGAATTCATCATGCTCGGGAACGTTGTACGTGCTGTCGAAGGGATCGGGGATCGGATCTTTATCTGCGGGCGTCGGCTCGCCCTGCGAGTTCGGCGGAAACATCGCGACATATCGCAGGACGCCCGCCTTGAACTTGCGCGCACCCGCGCTAGCCGGATCGCCGATCAGCGCGCGAATCGGTATGCCTCGCGACGTGCCGTCTTCGCGATCAGTCACCACGATGCGGTACACCTGATCGCGCGCGCTCCCTACCTCGGCATCAAACTGCAATTCGAATCCCGTGGATCCAGCCGGCACCGGCACTTCAAAGGATGTGGAAAGCTCCGAAGCGAAGTCGTTGGACCCGATCGGCTCACCGTCGGGGCTCGTGCCGAAACGCAGTTTCTCCGCCGTCTCCGGACTGACTACCGCGCGCAGCGATTGCTTCGTACCGGCGGACTGCCCCTTCACCACCGCGCCCTGACGGTACGTGACAGTCGCGTTGCGCCACACCACCACGGACTTCCCGGCCGCGCCCGGATTCACCGCCGTCACATTCAGGAAGATCCTCGCCGGACCGCTTGGCGCCGGCCCGCGACCTGCGACGCGTCCGCCGCGATTGAACGTGAAGTGATGCGTCGGCGACAGCGTCAGCGTCTCGTCGTTGATGATCAGCGGACTCTCATCGCCCGCACCGCCCGCCGCGATGTCGCCGCGCGCAAATAACCAGAGCGGCCACGTCGTGACGAACTTCTGGAGTTCAGTGCACGCCGCCTTCGCAGTGGCATCCGTCGCCGGCAGCTTGCGCCAGCGCTCCGCCACTTCCGATGCCGGATAGCCCAGCGTGGCCGCATGCAGCGTCGTCCAGACATGCTGCGCGAACCGCGTGCTTACTCCTTCGCGCGCCGCGATCGCTTCCAGCGTGACGTTCGGTTCCCCGAACTCCGCGCGATGCTGATACCGCCACGCCACATAAAACACCTTGCCGTACTTCTCCAGCCCGTACGAAATCCCGCCTTCGCCCGAGACCGTCCGAAAGCCGTGCTGCGCGTAGATATCCTTAATCCGCGTGACCGCCGAGAGCTCTAAGCCCGTCTTCCCCGGGTCCGCGAAAAATTCAATCGGCCCCGACCCGATCACCGCATGATCCGCGATCTTCTTCGCGGCCGAGAGATAGTGCTCCAGA
>JAOAPT010000010.1 GCA_025463045.1 Candidatus Solibacter sp. | reverse complement strand
GTGCCGGGCTTGAAGAGATTGCCGACACCGGAGACGCCCCACACGCCCGCATAACCGGGGCGCGTGTAAACGCCGTTGAGGTTGACCGGCGGATTCTGACGATCCCAGCGCACGCCATAGTTGAAGGTGAGGCGCGGATGAATGCGCCAGGAGTCCTGGAAGTAGAGGCCGAATTCGCGCTGCTGATTCTTGACGACGGGTGGGAAGGCGCCGTACTGCTTGGTCTGATCGTCGAGGACGACGCTGCGGCTGATGGCGGCTACGCGTCCGGTGAGCAGCGCGTAGAGCGCGGGGGCGTTGGTCTGCAGGTCGGTGCTGTTGGCGCCCGGGAAGTTGGCGGCGGTGAAGATGTTGGTGGCGCCGGTGATGACGGGGTCGCCGGTGACGACGCCGAAGGCGACCGTGGGGATGATCTGCGTGCCGTTGACGGAGGTGGTCCAGGAGTTGACCTGGGTGAAGCTGCCGCCGAAGTTCAGGAGGTGCGCGGTGCGCGACCAGGTGAGATTCGCGTTGCCCTGCTTGAGCGGCGTATTACGCCGTGTCTGACCGGTAGTGCGGTAGGGGCAGGTGACGTACGCAGTGCCGGCGTTGCAGTTGGTGGCACTGAAGATGGGAGCATAGCCGTTCCACTGAGCGAAATCGCCGGGGTTGATCCCGTTGTTGAAGATGACCGTGCCGCCGACCAGGCCGAAGCGGACTTCGCTGACAAGGTGCGGGGTGAGAGTGGAACGAAGCGCGGCGACGGCGGAGAAGGCAATGCCGCCCTGGTTGCCGAATTCGGTGCCGTTGAGGACGTTGCCGGTGCCGGGGAAGACGGGGCTGGCCGTGCCGATGTTGACGCCATCGGGGCGGCGGATATTGGTCTGGTAATTGTAGACGAACTCGATGTGGTGCTTCTCGGTGACGTTGTAATCGATGCGCGTCGTGGGGAAGCGGCGGTAGTTGCCACCCTTGCTCTGGAAGTCCAGGTTATTGCGGTTGTAGTCGCTGTTGGTGGCGATGCGGCTCTTCAGTCCTGCGACACCGTCGGTGAGTGCGGCGATCTGGGTAAGAGTCTTGCCGATGATCGGGTCGACGGTGGAGGTGAAGCCATTGGCGCCGGCCAACTGGAAGAGGTTGACGGTGCGCACAGCGCCGCCGGAGTCCTTGTAGGTGAAGATGCCCTTGATGGCGTCGGGAGTGAGGACGGTGCCGGTCGGCTCGGTGTAGGTCTGCGGAAGCTGGAAGGCCTCCATGTGACCGAAGAAGAAAAGTTTATTGCGCTTGATGGGGCCGCCGACGAGGCCGCCGAATTGATTGAAGACCAGGTGATCGCGCGGTGCGGTGCCGTTCAGATTATTGAAGTACGCGTTGGCGTTGAGCGACTGGTTGCGATGCTGCTCGAAGAGTCCGCCGTGCCATTCGTTGCTGCCGCTGCGGGTCACCATCTTGACTTGCATGGCGCCTTCGGCGTTGCTATCGGCGCCGGCGGCGGCGGAGCTGACGGTCATCTCCTCGATAGAATCGGCGCGCGGGAAGATCGCGTTGAAGAAGCCGTCGCTCGACTTATTGGAGTTGTCCTGAATGTTGATGCCGTCGAGCGTGACGTTCATGGCGCTCTGCGGCAGGCCGTAGACGGAGGTGCTGCGCGGGACGCCGGGTGTCGCGGAGCCGGGCTGGGTGACGATCAACTCGGTGAGGTTGCGACTGGTGAAAGGCAACTCGTGAAGCTGCCGGCCGACGAGAGTGGAACTGACGGTGGCGGTCTGCGTCTGCAGGACTTCGGCGCCGCCCTGCACTTCGACGGTCTCGGCGAGCGAGCCGACTTCGAGGCGCGCGTTGACGGTGGAGGGGACGCCGGCATCGACCTTCACGTTCTCGATCGCGACGGATTTGAACCCGGGATGCGTGACGTTGACAGTGTACGTGGCCGTCGAGAGAGACGGCATGGACCAGAGTCCCTTTTCATCGGAGACGCTGTCCAGCACCTGGCCGGTAACTTTGTTAGTAACTTTGATTTGAGCGCCAGGGACGGCGGCGCCCTGGGGATCTGTGATGGCGCCCTCGATTCTACCGGTGGTCACCTGCGCAAAGACTGCGGATATACCGACAGCCAGCAAAAGCCAAGTCAATCCAAGCGTTTTCATGAACAACCCCTTTTTGGACGCACGACGCGTGCTAACCCGGCACGTAAGTATTTGGCCTATGTTACGGTGTCGTGTCCAGGGGGTCAACAGTAAAGTCCATAAAATCTTTTTGTGGGGCCCACAAATTAACATTAGTGTGACGACAATCCGAGCCGCGACGGTGACGGAGCGGTGGTCACGCGACCACCGCTCCGTCACCGTCGCGGCTCCGATGGGTGCGGGGTCGTTGGGGGGGAGGGGTATTCAGTGGCGGGTTCGTTGAAGGGCGGCACATTGGGGCAGGTGATGGGGAGCGGGATACGGGGTGCGGGTGATCGGGGGGTAGCGCGGCCGCACGTAGAAGCACAGCCTTCTCGATGGGGAGCGGGATACTGGGGCGGGTGATTGGGGGTCTCGTTATTGCGGGCGGGCGGTGGTGTGGATGGTGATTTCGACGGTATCGTTGACGCGGAGAAGCAGGTTGCTGGGGTTCTTCATGCCCCATTTTACGTAGGGCACTTCAAAGGTGGCGGTGACGAGATAGGCGCCTCCGGCGGCGTCGACGGTGGCCGGGACGGTGATTTCGTGATCGGTGCCGTGGATCGCGAAGATACCGTGCAACTGGACCTGGGAGCGGCCGTCGGTCGCGAGTTTACCTTCGACACGATCGGGGCGAAAGGTGATTTGCGGAAACTTGTCGCTCTCCAAAATGCTCGCGTGCATGCGTTTATCGCGGGCTTTGCTGCCGCTGTCGCCGGTGCGCGCATCGACGATCAATTCGCCGGACGCCTTGCCGGTGGCGGCGTCGAGGCGCAACGATCCGGTGGTGAGCTGGAAGGTTCCGTGCACGGTGTGGAGCACGTCGCGGAGTGTGAACTCGACTTTGGTCTGTGTGGGGTCGAGGGTATAGCTGCCGGCCGCGAGCAAGGTGGCGGCGCAAAGGACGAGCGATAGGCGCAGGCGTTTCGTCATACGGTCAACATTTCCCAGCCGAGGGCGAGCCCGGCGGCAATCAGGTTCAAGGCGGAAAACTCGCCGGTGTGTATGGCGAGCATTTTTTCGAAGATGGCGGGCGAGCCGGCAAGGGCGCGCATCGCGCGGGCGCGGAGGAGGCGGCGATGATCCAGGAGGAGCATCATATCCGCCATGAATTCCGGATGGCGGCCGATGCGGCGATGGGCCTCCTGATATTCCGCGAGGCTGCCTGTTTCGAGCGCGGCGGCGAGTGCGACGGATTGCTGGAAGAGAAGGCAGAGCCCCTCGCCGGTGATCGCGTCGACCGAGCCGGATGCGTCGCCGACGAGCGCGACGTTATTGCGCCAGACGGATTTCAGGCGGCGCGAAACGGTCACGCCGCCGCGCTGCAGAGTGGTGGCGGAGGCGGCGGTGAGGCGCCCGGCGAGCTCGGGGAATTGCGGCAGAGCGTGGTCGAGACGCTGATGCTGATCCCTGGTGATGAGCACGACGCAGACTTCCTCCGCACTGACAGGCGTGATGTAGAGCTGGCAGGTCTCGCCCCAGTGGACCTCCATGAACTCGCTCCACGGTGCGACGCGATAGTGGCGGCGGAATCCGAAGCGGTGGCTTTCGCGGTGGCAGGCGTCGAGCCCGGCCCAGCGGCGTACGGGCGAGTGTCCGCCATCGGCGCCGGCGATCCAGCGGGCGCGCACGAACCGATCGCCGGCCATCACGCCTTCGGGGGTGATGCCGCTGATACGGACGCCCCAGGCGAGGCGGACGCCGGCATCAATGGCGTGATCGACCATGAGGCTGTGGAGATCGGTGCGGCGAAGCCCCATGCCGTGACCGTTGGGGAAGCGCGCGGAGACGGCGGTGTCACGGTGGACGAAACGGATCCCCGCGAAACGATGTCCGCCGGCGGCTTTGAGGTCGAGATCGAGGTCGAGACCGAGGGTGCGGGCGGCGGCCAGGCCATCGGGCATGATGCCTTCTCCGCAGGCCTTATCAATGGGGGGAACGGAGCAATCGGCGAGCACGACATCGAGTCCGCGGCGGCGCGCGGCGATGGCGGCGGCGAGTCCGGCGGGACCGCCGCCGATGACGAAGAGGTCGGTGGTACGGGGAAGGGAAGTCATCGAGTTACGTTATCGAGGCGCGTGAGTTCCTGGGTGTAGAGCGGATTCTGCGGGAACTCGGCGGCGAGCGCCGAGAGCAGACTGTGCGCGGTGGTGCGGTCATTCTCGCGGATGGCGGCGACGGCGAGCAGGAGGCGCGCGAAGGGAGCGAGGTAGCGGCCTTTGGCGGCGGTGACGCGGAGTTTCTCGAGGCCTACGGCGCGATCGGTCTTGCCGCCTCCGAGGCGCAGCAAAAAGCGGACGGGCGCGGGCTTGATGCTCAGCATATAGTTTTCGACGCCGACGGCGATCCAGGCGTCGCAGTAGTTTGGATTACGGGCGAGCAGACGTTCGGCCATCTGTCGGCCGGCCTTCATTTCCTGCAAGGACGCGCCGTAGCGTTTGTCGATGAGGGCCAGGTAATCGGAGTGAAGGCCGCTGATGAGGATGGATGCGAAGGCGGCGTTGTCGTCGCCGGGTGTGCGGCGGGCGATGGCGCGGCCGGCATCGAGCGCGGCTTCGAACTTGCGGCGGACCTCGGGATCGGGCTGCAGCTTGTGGTCCGTCATGAAGTGCTGGTCGTGGGTGAAGAATTCGGACTGGAGAATGTGGAGGCGGTCGAACTCGCTGAAGAGATATGCGGCGGCGTCGGAGACGGGGCCGAGCGCGTCGTCGGGATGGAGTCGTTGGTATTCCTCGAAGGTGCGGTGGGCTTCGGCGAACTGCCTGTTGTACATCTGGCGATAGCCCTGG
The DNA here is from genome assembly GCA_025463045.1 of Candidatus Solibacter sp. Taxonomy (GTDB): domain Bacteria; phylum Acidobacteriota; class Terriglobia; order Bryobacterales; family Bryobacteraceae; genus Solibacter. Next base: position 1,403 of record JAOAPT010000010.1, on the reverse strand, counting down.
TCGAGCAGCGGGACGGCAGGGTTGGCTGAGGGGGCGGCGGCTACGGGGGCGGCGCCCAGCGCGGCGACGAAAATAATTTGGCGAATTGTCATCAATTAGATGCCTACGGCGCGGCGGGCGAGGCCCAGCGCGTCGGTCCAGAAGACCCCGGAGTGGTGGATCTGATGCACCACGTCGCGCACGGACTCGACGAACTCGTCGAGCTGCGCTTCGGTTACGACTAATGGCGGCGCCACTTTGAGGACCATGAAATTGTTGCCGCAGATTTGGGTGAGGATGCCCTTATCGCGGAAGAGGCGCATGACGAGGACCTGGCCGAACATCGCGGGATGAATCCGCTGGAAGCTTTCGAAGGCGACACGCAGGCGCAATTGTTTGGGCGCGGTGAACTGAATTCCGTTGAGCATGCCAAGGCCGCGGACCGCTCCGACCATTTCATAGGGTGCGAGCGCTTCGGCGAGTTGCAGGCGTAGGCGCGCGCCGAGCGTGGAGGAGCGTTCGCCGAGAGATTCGTGTTCGAGGACGTCGAGCGTGGCCAGTCCGGCGCGCATAGCGAGACTGTTTTCGCCGAAAGTGGAGGCGTGAACGAAGGCGCGCTTGAGAGAGCTGAAGACGGAGTTGGAGACAGCCTCGTTCATGAGAACGGCGCCGACGGGAATCAGACCGCCGGAGAGCGCTTTGGCGAGGATCACGATGTCGGGTTCGACCTCGAAGCGGTGGGCGGCGAGAAACGTACCGGTACGGTAGAGGCCGGTCTGCACTTCGTCGAGGACGAAGAGGGTGCCGTAGCGGCGGCAGAGATCCTGCGCGGCGCGGAGGTAGACGGGTTCGGGGACTCTGATGCCGCCTTCGGATTGGACGGGCTCGAGAATGAAGGCCGCGAATTTGCGGGTGGCGAGATGGCGTTCGAGATCGGCGAGATCTTCGAAGGGAACGGCCTGCGTACCGGGGAGCATGGGGCCGAAGCCGTCGCTCCAGAAAGCGTCGCTCATGAGCGAGAGCGCGCCGCAGGTGAGTCCGTGGAAGCCGCCGGCGGCGTAGAGCAGGCCGGTGCGTCCGGTGTGGGCGCGGGCGAATTTGATCGCGGTCTCGACGCCTTCGCTGCCGGAGTTGGTGAAGTAGACGCGCCGGAGTTTTCCGCCGGCGGCAGCGAGCAGGCGCTGTGCGAGCTCGGCGGCGAGTTGGGGAATGTGGCTCTGGAGCATAGCGGGTCCGGAGCGGTCGAGCTCTTCCTTCAGCGCGGAGACGATGGCGGGATGGTTGTGCCCGGCGTTGTGCACGCAGTAGCCGGAGAGGAAATCGAGAATGCGGCGTCCGCCGGCGGTGAACAGCTCTGTTCCCGTGCAGCGCTCGTATTGCGCATTCATTTGGAGGAGGTCGAGTAGCTTGACCCACTGCGGATT
>JAOAPT010001016.1 GCA_025463045.1 Candidatus Solibacter sp. | reverse complement strand
TCGGATTGATCCAGATATCGTGATGATCGCCGTGCGGGGGCGCCGGAGCGGGGCGGAAGGTTTTGCCTGCGTCGGTGCTGCGGAACCAGCCTTCGTTGCCGACGAAGAGGAGATCGGGATTGTTCGGGTCGACACCGAGCGTGTCGTAGTAGAAGGGACGGGTGATCAGGTTGCCGGCGCCGTTGACCAGTGTCCAGGTGGTGCCGGCGTCGTCGGAGCGGTAGAGGCCGGAGCCGGGCTTGGCCTCGATCAGGGCGTAGATGCGATTGGGCGCGGCGGGGGAAATGGCGACATTGGCGCGGCCGAAGAGTTCCGAAGGCAGGCCGCCCGCAAGCTTGTTCCAGTGATCGCCGGCATCGGTGGATTTGTAGATGCCTCCTTCGCGGGCGCCAGAGATGATCGTCCAGGGCTTACGCTGACCGTGCCACATACAGGCGAAGAGAACGTCGGGCGAGCCGGGCTGAAGTTCGAGATCGGCGGCGCCGGCGGAATCGGAGATGTGAAGGACGAGTTTCCAGGTCTTGCCGCCGTCGATGGATTTGTAGACGCCGCGTTCGGGATTATCGATGAAGGGATTGCCGAGGGCGGCGACCCAGACGATGTCGGGGTTGGTGGGATGGATGCGGACGGTGGAGATCTGGCCGACGTCGCGGAGGCCGGAGAATTTCCAGGTGCGGCCGGCGTCGGTGGATTTGTAGATGCCGCGGCCGATCGACACATTGCTGCGGATTTTGGAGGAGCCGGTGCCGGCGTAAATGACGTCGGGGTTGGAGAGCGAGACCTCGATCGCCCCCATGGAGCCGACCGGGATTTGCCCATCGGAGAGATTGACCCAGCCGTGTCCGGCGTCGGTGGTTTTCCAGACGCCGCCGCCGGTCGAGCCCATGTAGAACGTGAAGGGCTGCGACGGCACGCCGGTGATGGCGGTGACGCGTCCGCCGCGTTCGGGACCGATCATGCGGTACTTGAGTCCGGACCAGAGAGCGGGATTGGTTTCCGCGCGGGCGGCAATGAGAGAAAGCGCGAGCGCGGCGTAGCGGAGAGATTTGGCGGTAAGCGGCATCCTCGTCATAAGGTAGCACTCCGTGTGCCCTCAACAGACGTGCTATCACTAGACTAAGTGGAGCGAATCGGCCGGTATAAAATAGTCCGCGAGTTGGGCCGCGGCGCGATGGGCGTCGTGTATCACGCCATCGATCCGAACATCGGCCGGCCGGTCGCGATCAAGACGATTCGTTTTGGCGACACGCGCAAACCCGAGGAGTTGGACCGGATGCGCGACCGCCTGTTCCGCGAGGCGCGCTCCGCGGGGATCTTGTCGCACCCGGGCATCGTCACTATTTACGACGTGGATCAGCAGGGCAACGTTGCATACATCGCGATGGAATTCGTGGATGGGCCGACGCTCGATCAGGTGTTGAGCGAGGCCACGCCGATCGCGCAGGATCGCATGTTCAGTATTCTGGCGCAGACGGCGGTGGCGCTCGATTACGCGCACACGAAGGGAATTGTGCACCGCGATATCAAGCCCGCGAACATCATGCTGGCGGCGGACGGGACGTCGAAGATCACGGACTTCGGGATCGCGAAGATCAATACGGCGGAGCACCTGACGATGACGGGGTCGATCGTCGGGACGCCGCATTATATGAGTCCGGAGCAGGTGCAAGGACAGAGCGTCGACGGGCGGAGCGATCAATTTTCGCTGGCTGTGATCGCGTACGAGATGCTGACTGGCGAGAAGCCATACACGGGCGAGCATCTGACGACGGTGGTGTACAAGATTGTGGCGGAGGAGCCGGTGCCGCCGCATCGTATTAACCCGAGCGTGGCGGGTCCGCTAGAGGTGGTGCTGCGGAAGGCGATGGCGAAGAAGCCGGACGCGCGCTACAAGAATTGTCAGGATTTCATCGACGCGCTGGAGAAGGCGGGCGCGGCGACGAAGGGATGGAAGGCGCTGCCGCGCGGCGGACTGCTGCACCAACCGACGATGACGGACATGCCGGCGGCGGTGGGGGCGGCGGCTCCGGCGGCACTGCCTCCGCCGAGACGGCCGCGGCGCGCGGAAGCGTCGACAGCGACGGCGGCGGCAGGGGAGAAGAAACGCAAGACGGGATTCCTCGTGTTTCTGATGGCGATGCTGGTGGCGGCAGGACTGCTCGCGCTGCTCGGCTGGCAGGCGGCGCCGTGGCTGATGCCTGGGTCGCAAGCGGAGAAGAAGGCGGAGGCGCCGAAGGTGGTCCCGCCGCCGAGTGCTCAGGCGCAGGCGGCGCCGGTAGAGACGACTCCGGCGGTAAGTGCTCCGGTGACGTTGCCGGAGGCGACTCCTGCGCAGGTCCTCGAGGATAAGAAGCCGAGCCCGCTGGCCCCGCGGGTCCCGGCCGCTAAGCCCGCAGTGGAGAGCAGACCGGTGCGCACGGCGGCAGTGGGGCAGGACGTGATGGTGAGCAGCAGTCCGGGAGGCGCGACGGCGAACCTGGACGGGGATGCGGCGGGCGGCTGTCCGACGCCGTGTACGCTGAAGGCCACGCCGGGGCGGCATACGTTGACGGTCGCGATGCCGGGCTACCAGATCGAGCGGCGCGAGTTCCAGATGGGGAATGGTCCGCAGGAAATGGCGCCGGTGATTTTGCGCGCGGCGGGCGGGACCCTGATGCTGACGAGCGATCCGGTGGGCGCGGTGGTGTTGGTGAACGGGAAGCGGATCGATATGGTGACGCCGGCGCAGATTCCGCTGGCGCCGGGGACGTATGTGATCGGCGTGGAGAAGGACGGGCGGCAGGTCACGGAGAATATCGAGATCCGCAACGGCATCAATTATCGGAAGCTGCTGCTGGGGCGTTGAGCGCGGGATGCGGTACGACGCGATTGTACTCGGCATCGGCGGGATGGGAAGCGCGGCGGCGTATCACCTGGCGAAGCGCGGACGGCGCGTGCTGGGGATCGAGCAGTTTGGGATTCCGCACGAGTTCGGGTCGTCGCACGGCGTGACGCGGATTATCCGGCTTGCCTATTCGGAGCACCCATCGTATGTGCCGCTGCTGCGGCGGGCATATGAGTTGTGGCGCGAGATGGAGCGGGCGGCGGGCGAGCGGCTGCTGGTGATCACGGGCGGCGTGGATGTAGGCGCGGCGGAGAGCGAGACGATCGCGGGGAGTTTGCGATCGTGCCGGGAGCACGGAATCGCGCACGAGGAATTGAGCGCGGCGGAGATGGCGCGGCGGTTCCCGGGATACCGGCTGCCGGCGGAAATGATGGCGGTGTACCAGCCCGATGGCGGGTTCGTGCTGCCGGAGCGATCGATCGTGACGAATGCCGCGGCGGCGCGCGCGTTGGGCGCGGAGATTCACGAAGGCGAGCGCGTGACGGAGTGGGACGCCGAGGGCGGCGGGGTGCGGGTGCGGACGGACGCGGGCGAATATCGCGCGGACCGTTTGGTGATCACGGCGGGCCCGTGGGCGGCGAAGGTGGTGCGGGGGCTGGCGCGGCTGGCGGTCCCGGAGCGGCAGGTGATGATCTGGACGGCGATGCGGCGTCCGGAATACTTCGCGGTGGGGGCGTTCCCGATCTTCAATATGGAGGCGGAGGAGGGGCGATTCTACGGGTTCCCCGAGTGGGCCGTGCCGGGGTTCAAGCTGGGGAAGTATCATCACCGGCTGGAGCGGACCGACCCGGATGCGGTGGATCGCGAGATTCATGCGGAGGACGAGGCGGTGCTGCGGGAGGCGATCGGGCGCTACTTTCCGGACGCGGACGGGGCGTCGCTGGCGACCAAGGTCTGCCTGTTCACGAACTCGCCGGACGAGCATTTTATTTTGGACGTGCTGCCGGGGATGCCGCAGGTGTCGGTGGCGGCGGGGTTCAGCGGGCACGGGTTCAAATTCGCTCCGGTGATCGGTGAGGTGATGGCGGACTTCGCGATGGAGGGCGGGTGCGGGCGGTGGGATTTGGGGTTGTTCAAGATGGGGAGATTCGGGTGAGGGCGGCTATGGATTATGGGCTGTCCAGCAGCGGATGCGAGAGCGGGCGGGGTAAGATTCCCACAACGTCACATATCGGGCGCAACGGGGGACACCGACTGAAGCGTCCGTCGGTTATCGCCTCCGGTCTTCTCGAAACCTAACGTCCTGCGGGGAGAATCGCCGCCAAGTCCAGATGCCCTCGGATCTCGTCCGGGATCTGGCCGGTCGTCAGATACCAAACATCGGGATCAAGGCTCTTTTCGGCAACAACTTGTCCAGTCCGAGCCTCTATCTTGACGATCCGAACACGACGCCACGCTGGTGAGCCAACGTCCAGTCCATAGAGATATAGGCCATCTGGGCTGGCCACCATCCGCCGGAAAGTCAGGTCAGATGCGAAACGGCCAGTCACGGCCCCGCTACCGGGATCGGCAACGACAAAACCGCCCGGGACTGTGCACGCGCGATCCGCCATAAGTCCGAATTGGCCATAGATCACCAACCTGCCGGCTGAAGCGATGATGTCGTATGGAATCATTTGGCAATCGGGGAAAGAGCCAGACGAAGAAAACGATACGGCTTGGCCAAGTTTCCCTGAATCGGCATTCACCGGTCGCAGGTTAGCCTGCCCCGATTGCGCCGATAGAAGGAAATATTGCTGACCTACCCATGCTCCCGCACTTGATGCGTCGGCCAGAGGCTGGCTTGCGATCAACGCACCTCGCTCGGCGTCGAATAGATCCAGCGACGGCTGAGGAAACCTTGTAATGCCAAAGAGGAGGCGGCCATCCGGCGATGCTCGCAATCGATAATTCCCTGGGGCCTTTACTACA
>JAOAPT010001004.1 GCA_025463045.1 Candidatus Solibacter sp. | reverse complement strand
TTGCGGCAGATTGCCAGCCCCATGCCGCTGCCGGGATACTTATCGCGGGAGTGGAGGCACTTGAAAATGCCGAACACCTTCTCGGAGTACTGCGGCTCGATTCCGATTCCGTTGTCGCGCACCGAGAACACCCAATCGCCATTGCGCGCCTCCGCGCCGACATGAATCGCCGGAGCGGCCTCGCTGCGATAGCGAATTGAATTCGTCAGCAGATTCTGGAACAGGCGTGTCAATTGCACCGGATCGCCGATCACGGTGGGCAGCGGATCGCTCGTCACGATCGCGCCGTTCTCGTCGATCAGCGAATGGATGTTCTCCATCGCGTCGTTCAAGACTTCTTCGCAACTCAAGCGCACGAAGTAATCGGTGCCCCTCGCATCCACGCGCGAGAAATCCAGTAAGTCGTGGATCAACCGCTCCATGCGGTTCGCGCCCTCCACGATGAACCTGATGAACTGTCCGGCATCGGTCTCGGTATTGGTCTCGTATCGCTTTGCCAGAAGTTGAGTGAAGATCGAGACCGTGCGCAGCGGCTCCTGCAAATCGTGACTCGCGATGTAGGCGAACTGCTGCAGCTCTTCGTTCGATTTCATCAGCGCATCGGTGCGCTCCAGGACACGCTGCTCCAGTGTCACATTGAGCTGCCGGATCTGCTCCTCCGCCTTCTTGCGCTCGCTGATGTCGCGAATCGCGCTCGTGATCACCACGCCGTCTTCCGTCTGCAGCGGGCTAAGACTGATCTCCACCGGAAATGTGGTACCGTCCGGCCGAACGGCGTGCAACTCCCTGCCAAGTTCGGCGAGTTGAACCCGAACCGGTTCGACCGCGGTCCCATCTGCCCCGGCGATCGGTTGGTGAAGTCTCCAGTCGGGAATCAGCGATCGCACATTCGTCGAGATCATCCTGTCGCGGCCGCATCCGAAGAGCAGCTCGGCCTGCGTGTTGACCATCACGATCTCGCCATCCTCGCGGCACATCACCATCGCGTCGGGCGCCACTTCGAGCAGAATACGGAAGCGCTGCTCGGTCTTGCGCAGGATCTCGGTCTGGTGGCGCAGAGCCTCGGCCTGCTCCTTCAATTTCGCGCTGGTGCGTGCCAGTTCGACGAACACGGCCACCTTGGAGCGCAGCACTTCCGGGACGATCGGCTTAAAAAGAAAATCCACCGCGCCCAGATCATAGCCGCGAAACAGGTGCTCTTCGTTCTTGTATCCAGTCAGGAAAATGATCGGAGTCTGCCGCGAACGCGGGCGGCTCCGAATCAACTCGGCCGTCTCGAAGCCGTCCATTTCCGGCATGCGCACGTCGAGTAGAATCGCCGCGAAATCGTCATGCAAGAGGTGGCGCAGTGCCTCTTTACCGGATTGGGCGCTTACCAGTTCCTCGCCCAATCCGTAAAGAGCGGCTTCCAGCGAAACAAGATTTTCGGGTGTATCGTCCACCATTAGAATCTTGATTCGTTTCTCGGTCACGCTTTGTCCCTCATCCGGTATTCCCGTTGCCGCAGCCGCGCACATATAGTTAACCCGTAATCGCCATGACGCCTTTGTGCGGTTCGACTCCCCGTGTGAGCCAGACTCGCAGCACCGAGAATAGTTGTTCAAGGTCCACCGGTTTGGTGATGTAATCCGATGCCCCCGCTTCGATACATTTCGCGCGATCTCCCTTCATCGCCTTGGCGGTGACTGCGAAGATCGGGAGCGTTCGGAATTCGGGGATCTTGCGAATGGCGCGCATCGTTTCGTACCCATCCATCTCCGGCATCATGATATCCATCAGGACGCCGTCCACGTCGGGTGTCTTCAGCAGCATCTCGATTCCCGCCCTCCCGTTCTCGGCGTGAACCACCTGCAGATCATGCTGCTCGAGCACGCTGGTGAGCGCGAAGATATTGCGCACATCGTCATCGACCACCAGTACCTTCTTACCTTTCAACGTGCTGTCGCGGTGCCGGGTTTCAGATAGCGTGCCGCGCTGCAATTCGGAGAGATCCGCGTCCGCGCGATGCAGCATCAGCACCGTCTCTTCCAGCAGCCGGTCCGGTGAATCGGCGAACCGTACCACTCCGAGCCGCCCGAGGCTGCGAATGTCGCTCTCCCGCTGCAGGCCCACGGGATGGGGGCTGTAGACCACGATCGGCGGCGAGATCGGACCCACCTCCGAGTGAATTTCGTTCACCAGGTCGGCGGCCGGAAGATCCGCGATCGCCAGATCGATGACCACGCAATCCAGATACTGCTGCTTGACCACAGCCAGGGCAGCGCCGCCGGAGCCCGCCACGATCGTCTCAACATCCCGGCCGCCGAGCGTCATTTGCCAGTCCGTCTGGCCGGCATCTTCAGCAGTGACTACCAGCAGCTTCTTAACGCGCCGCTCCAGCGAGTGATGAATCGCGTCGAACGCGTCGTTCAGCTTCTCCTTGGTGACCGATTTTTCCAGGTATGTCATGGCACCGAGGGCAAGGCCGCGCCGCCGGTTTTCGTCGCCGGAGATGATGTGTACCGGAATGTGGCGGGTCGCCGGTTCGTGCTTCAAGCGATCCAATATCGTCCAGCCCGCCATGTCGGGAAGCGAGATGTCGAGCGTGATCGCGCCCGGGTTGAACTCGCGCGCCAGGGCAAGTGCCGCGCCGCCGCTCACGGCGACCAGCGCCTTAATTCCGCGATCGTGTGCCAGGTCCACCAGAATGCGCGCGAACGTGACGTCGTCCTCGACGATCAGCAGCACCGCGTCCTGCGGCTGCACGAGATTGCGATCGTCGTCGATCTCGATCTCGTGCACCAGAGCTGCCGGTGCGGGCGATGGAGTGGGCAGGATGAAGTCCATCTCCCGCTCCGGCTCGCTCGATTCGATCATCAGTCCGTTGGGGCGCGCCGGACCTTCGTTCACCGGCATCGCCCATTGCAGTTCGGCGCGCGCCGAGGAGAGCACCGCGACATAGGTCTGCGGCAGGTACAGCGTGAAGGTGCTGCCCACGCCGCTTGCAGACTTCAGGCGAATTTCGCCGCCCAGCAGGCGCGTCAATTCGCGGCTGATCGAAAGGCCGAGGCCGGTGCCGCCGTACTTTCGGCTCGTAGTGCCGTCCGCCTGTTGGAAGGCCTCGAAGATGATTCTCTGTTTGTCGAACGGAATGCCGATGCCGGTATCGGTTACCGAGAATGCGATCACCGATTTCGCGCGTCCGAGAATCGCGTGGCTTGCGCTCCAGCCCGACGTCGCACGCTCCATGCGCAGCTTCACCGACCCGTGCTCGGTGAACTTGAGCGCGTTCGAGATCTGGTTCTTCAGCACCTGCTGCAAGCGCTTGGAGTCGGTGATGATCGTGTCCGTGGGCAGGTTCTCGTCCAGCTCGATCGAGAAGTCCAGCCCCTTGCCGTCCGCCACGTGGCGGAAGGTGCGTGAGCAGAAATCGAGCATTTCGGTGAATCGCACGCTGCCGATCTGCACGTCCATCTTGCCGGATTCGATCTTGCTGAGGTCGAGAATGTCGTTGATCAGCGCCAGCAGGTCGGTACCGGAGGAGTGGATGGTTTCGGCATACTTGACCTGCTTCGGAGTCAGCGTACTCTCGCCGTTTTCGGCGAGCATTTGCGCCAGGATCAGCAGGTTGTTCAGCGGCGTCCGCAGCTCGTGGCTCATGTTGGCCAGGAATTCGCTCTTGTACTTGGATGTCAGCGAAAGCTGTTCGGCTTTTTCTTCCAGCGCCGCTTTGGCTTGTTCGACTTCCTTATTCTTGTTTTCGACTTCGTTCTTCTGTTCGGCTAGCAGGTGTGCCTTTTCTTCCAACTCGGCGTTGGTCTTCTGAAGCTGTTCGGCGAGCGCCTGGCTCTGTTTCAACAACTGTTCCGTCCGCATCGTTGCGGCGATCGTATTCAGCACGATGCCGATGCTCTGCGTCAACTGATCGAGGAATGCGAGGTGGATGTCGCTGAAGTGGCGGAACGACGCCAGCTCCAGCACCGCCTTCGCCTCGCCTTCGAACAGCACCGGCAGCACCACGATGCTGACCGGCGTGCCCTCGCCGAGGCTGGAGCTGATCTTGATGTAGTCCTGCGGAAGGTCGGTCACCAGGATGCGCTGCTTCTCCAGGCCGCACTGGCCCACCAGTCCGTCGCCCATGCGGAATTTGGTGGAGACGCTCATGTTCTCATTGGAGGCGTAGGCCGCCATCAGCTTGAGCGCCGATTCCTCTTCGCCCGAATCCGCGATATAGAATGTGCCGTACTGCGCGTCGACCAGCGGCGTCAGTTCGGAGAGCAGCAGCTTCGACACGGTCAACAGATCGCGCTGTCCCTGCATCATGCCGGTGAACTTGGCGATGTTCGTCTTCAGCCAGTCCTGATCCTTGTTCTTGCGAGTCGTCTCCGCAAGGTTGACGATCATTTCGTTGATGTTGTCCTTTAGCGCCGCGACTTCGCCCAACGCCTCCACCGCGATCGATCGAGTCAAATCGCCCTTGGTCACGGCGGTCGCCACGTCGGCGATCGCGCGGACCTGAGTAGTCAGGTTGGCGGCAAGCTGGTTCACGTTGTCCGTCAAATCGCGCCAGATGCCGGCCGCGCCGGGCACGCGGGCCTGGCCGCCTAGTTTGCCGTCGATACCGACCTCGCGCGCCACGTTGCTCACCTGATCCGCGAACACGGCCAGCGTGTCGATCATGCCGTTGATTGTGTCGGCGAGTTCCGCGATTTCGCCCTTCGTTTCGAGCACCAGTTTTCGTTTCAGGTTGCCGTTGGCGACGTCCGTCACGACTTTGGCGATTCCCCGTACCTGCGTCGTCAGGTTGGCCGCCATGAAGTTTACGTTATCGGTCAAATCCTTCCACGTGCCGGCGACGCCGCGGACTTCGGCCTGGCCGCCGAGCTTGCCTTCGGTGCCGACTTCGCGCGCCACGCGCGTGACTTCGGATGCGAAGCTGTTGAGCTGGTCCACCATCGTATTAATGGTGTCCTTCAGCTCTAGAATTTCGCCTTGCACGTCCACCGTGATTTTGCGGCTGAGGTTGCCGTTGGCCACCGCGGTGGTCACCTGCGCGATGTTGCGGACCTGCGCGGTGAGGTTGCCGGCCATCGAGTTCACCGAGTCCGTCAAATCTTTCCACGTGCCGGCGACGCCGCGCACTTCGGCCTGTCCGCCGAGCTTGCCTTCGGTGCCGACCTCGCGCGCCACGCGCGTCACTTCGGCGGCGAACGAGCTGAGCTGATCCACCATCGTGTTGACGGTGTTCTTCACTTCGAGAATTTCGCCGCGCACGTCCACGGTGATCTTGCGCGAAAGGTCGCCCTTGGCAACGGCCGTCGTGACTTCGGCGATGTTGCGGACCTGCGTGGTGAGGTTCGCCGCCATCGAGTTCACCGAATCCGTCAAATCCTTCCACGTTCCGGCGACGCCGCGCACATCGGCCTGTCCGCCGAGTTTGCCTTCGGTACCGACTTCGCGCGCCACGCGCGTCACTTCCGAGGCGAACGAGCTGAGCTGGTCCACCATCGTATTGATTGTGTTCTTCAGCTCCAGAATTTCGCCGCGCGCATCCACCGTAATCTTGGTGGTCAAATCGCCCTTCGCCACGGCGGTGGTGACGCCCGCGATGTTGCGCACCTGATTTGTCAGGTTGCTGGCCATCGAGTTGACCGAGTCGGTCAAATCTTTCCTCGTACCGGCGACGCCGCGGACATCGGCCTGGCCGCCGAGTTTGCCTTCCGTACCGACTTCCCGCGCCACGCGCGTCACTTCGCCGGCGAACGCGTTGAGCTGGTCCACCATCGTATTGATGGTGTTCTTCAGCTCCAGAATTTCGCCGCGCGCATCCACCGTAATCT
>JAOAPT010000980.1 GCA_025463045.1 Candidatus Solibacter sp. | reverse complement strand
TGTTGAGCACCGCGCTCGACCTGGTGGGCGTGCCGGCGGCGTGGACCGCAATCGGCGGCAGCGGCAATGCAGGCGCGGGAGTGCGGATCGGGATCATCGATACCGGCATTGACCAGACTCACGCGGGCTTTCAGGATTCCAGCGTGACGCCGCCGTCGGGATTTCCGAAGGGTGACACGACTTATACCAACAGTAAGGTGATCGTGGCGCGAAGTTATGTTTCGCTGCTGAACGATTCGGACCCGACTTTTTCCACACCGGATGACTCTACGCCGCGCGACCGGCAGGGACATGGGACAGCGATCGCGATGATCGCGGCCGGCGTGCAGAACAAGGGTCCGCTGGCGACGATCATGGGTGTCGCGCCGAAGGCGTTTCTGGGGAATTACAAAGTGTTCGGCTCGCCGGGCGTCAATGAGTATACGTTGTTCCCGGCTTGGAATCAGGCGCTGACGGACGCGGTCAGCGACGGGATGGACATCGTGACGCTCTCGCTCGGGGAAGGCGATCCGGCGATTGTCGGGCCGCTCGATACCGGAGTGTCGGTCTGCGGCGACGATATCTGCGACGTGCGATCGCAAGCGGTGGAGAGCGCGACGAAGTTGGGTGTGCTGGTGGTGACGGCGGCGGGGAATGGCGGCAATCTCGGCACGAAGTTCCCGACGCAGGATTCGCTGAATACCCCGGGTGTAGCGCCGAGTGCATTGACGGTGGGGGCGTCGGTGAACCGGCACGTGCTCTATCAGACGGTGCGGGTCAACGGATCGAGCTTGGGAAATCTGCGCGGGATATTCGGGGACGGTGCGAAGGTGAACGCGCCGGTGACGGCGCCGGTGAAGGACGTGACTGCGTCGGGCAACGACGGACTGGCATGTACAGCGCTACCGGCCGGGTCGCTGACGGGCGCGTTCGCGCTGATTCAGCGCGGCACGTGCGCGTATGCGGACAAGATCAATTTCGCGCAGGCGGCGGGCGCCGTCGGCGTGATCCTGTACAACGCGGAAGGCAATCAAGAGATCACACAGCGGCTGTTCGCGCAGACCTCGGGAATACCGGCTGCACTGATCGGCAACAGCGACGGCAAGGCGCTGAAAGCCTACCTGACGGCGAATCCGAACGCCACGGTGACGCTGGATCCGACGATTCTGGCGAGCGACAACGGATCTGTGAATACGGTGGCGCCGTTCTCCTCGCGCGGGCCGAGCGTGGGAAACTTCGCGTCGACGCGCGATTTCGCGCTCAAGCCGGAGTTGGTGGCGCCGGGCACGGATATCTACACGGCGACACAGAAGCTCGACCCCAACGCCGACACGTACGACGCGACGGGATATACGCGAGTGACGGGGACGAGCTATGCCGTGCCGTTTGCCGCCGGAGTGGCGGCGATGGCGAAGTCGAAGAATCCGAGTCTGAACACGCCGGGGCGGTTGAAATCCGCCGTGGTGAATACGGCGACGGCGGATTTGCAGGGCGATGTCCACGTGACCGATGCGGGCGCGGGCAAACTCAATGCGGCGGGCGCGGTGGCAGTGGCCGCGACGCTCGAGCCCGCGGCGATTTCGTTTGGGCCCGTAAACACAGTGCCGATCAATCGCAGCCTGACGCTGACCAACGTGAGCAGCGCGACCGCCACGTTCAACCTCGCGGTGCGGACGATTTTCGATTCGACGACCGCGCACGTGACATTGAGCGACACAGTGGTGGCGCTGCAGCCGGGCGCGAGCAAGCTGATCACAGTATCGCTGACCGGGAGCAAACCGCCGGCCGGATCTTACGAGGGCTTCATCGACGTCACGGGCGCCGGTCCGGCGCTCCACCTGCCGTATCTGTATGTGGTGGGCAGCGGCGTGCCGTACAACATTTTCCCGATCATCAACGGCTCGTTCACCGGCGTGCCGAACGATACGGCATGGCTCATCGGGATGCGGGTGGTGGACCCGTTCGGGGTGCCGGTGGCGAACGTGCCGGTATCGTTCCGCATCCAATCCGGCGGCGGGAAGTTCAATTCGCAGGGCGGCGACAAAGCGACGGATGTGCTCGGTAACGCGGGCGTATTCGTCGATCTCGGACCGCAGCAGGGCGATAACGTTTTCGTCGGCACGGCGGGGACCTTCACGCAGGAATTCGACGGATTCGCGCGGCGGCTGCCGGCGATCAAGAGCGGCGGCGTAGTGAATGCGGCGACCTTCCAAGTGGGGAACGGGATGGCACCGGGATCGTACATTTCGATTTTCGGCAGCGATCTTGCCGATACGAATATCGCGGAGACAACGGCGTCCCTGCCGGTCTCGCTGGGGCAGATCGCCGTGAGCTTCGATGGCGGCGGGAAGAGCCTGCCGGGACATTTGCATTTCATCAGCCCTGGGCAGATCAACGTGCAGATACCCTGGGAATTTCAGGGACAGTCGTCAGTGACGATGAAGGTGACGTCGATCGGGTATCTGTGGGGCGCGACCTATACGGTACCGCTGACCACTTACTCGCCGGGCGTGTTCGCGGTTACCGACGCGAACGGAACGGCGATCACGGCGAGCCATCCGGCGACACGCGGCCAGACGATTATCGTATACGCGAACGGCCTCGGAGCAGTCGATTCGGCGCAATCCTCGGGCGATCCGGCATCGAGCACGACTCTGGTGCGGACGACCGCGAACCCGACGGTCACGTTGGGTGGCGCATCGGCGACGGTAGCGTTCAGCGGACTCGCGCCGGGATTCGTCGGGCTCTACCAGATCAACGTGCAGGTACCCTTGGCGGCGCCGACAGGCGCGCAAACGCTGAAACTCTCGATTGGCGGCTCGGAAGTGTCCGTGAATCTTAGCGTACAGTAGGCACGCGAAGTAAACAGGGCTCCCACGGGCTATAATGGCACCTTGGGAGCTGTTCCCCCTCGATGACGGATATTAAGAAGAAACTTCAGGACGAGATTACTGCGCTCGAGTATGAGTTGCATGTCGATTTGCCGAAGGAGATCCTGAAGGCCAGGGCCCACGGAGACTTGAAGGAAAATGCGGAGTATCACGCGGCGAAGGACCGCCAGGGCTACGTCAGTGCGCGCCTTGGGCAGTTGAAATCGCGGCTCGGCCAGTTGGCCATGATCGACTTCACGAAGATCCCGCACGATAGGGCAGGGCTGGGCTCGGCAGTGGTCGTACTGGATGTGAAGACCGATCAGGAAATCACGTATCATCTGGTGACCAGCGAAGAGGCGGATGCGCCCAACGGCAAGGTGTCGACAACCTCGCCGATCGGCCGCGCTTTGCTGGGCAAGACGGTGGGCGACGAGGTCAAGGTAATGAGTCCGGGCGGAGTGAAGGAGCTGGAAATCCTGAAGCTCACGACCATTCACGACATCGTCGAAGACGAAGTGGAATGAAATAAACTATGACCTTCACGCGCGGGATCGGCATGTTTTTTGGTGCGATCATAAATCGGATCGTGCGCTGGCTCGCGCTTTCGAAGATCCACCCGAACGTACTCACGTTCCTGGGACTGCTAATCAATATTTGGGCCGCGTGGCTGTTCGCGCAGGGCAAGTTCGGCTGGGCCGGCGTGGTTGTTACCGGCGCGGCGATTTTCGACATGGTGGACGGCCGTGTAGCGCGGGCCACGAGCCAGGTGACGCGCTTCGGCGGCTTTTTCGATTCCGTGGTGGACAGGTATTCGGACCTGGCACTGTACATCGGCCTGCTGGTTTATTACGCGAGCATTAATCGGTTTTTCTATATCGTGCTGACGGCGATCGTGATGACCGGCAGCGTGATGATCAGTTACACGCGGGCACGGGCGGAAAACGCGATCCCGAAGTGCAAGGTCGGTTTCCTGGAGCGTCCCGAGCGCGTGGTGCTGATCATTCTCGGCGCGCTGGCGGCGTGGATTCCGGGCGTCGGCGATCGCATGGCGGCGGTGCTGTGGGTGATCGCAGTGCTCTCGAATGTGACTGTGATCCATCGCATGATCTACACGTTCCAACAAGCGAAGTTGTTGGAAGACGCACAGTTGCGTGCGGCTCCCGAGCCTAAGCAAAAAGAAGAGCGCGTGCGGCGAGATTAGCGCGGTCGCTCCGTCGAAGAACGCAATCGACGCCGCGATGGTCAGGAAGCGGAGGTCACCCGAAGAGGTCCACCGCTCCGTTGAAAATGACGCGCCTAAAAGCGATCGTCAATTTCATCTCTTGTTGTGGCCCGAACGGGG
>JAOAPT010000974.1 GCA_025463045.1 Candidatus Solibacter sp. | reverse complement strand
CGGACGCGCCTATGCGGGCTTACAAGGATGGGGCGCGCAGTTTCTCGTCGGCGACACTCCGATGGCGGCGTTCCTGAGTACGGCGCAACTTCCCGCCGTGGCGTTCCCGTACAACGCGAGTGCCTTGCCGACCGACATCATGGTGCGCTTCAACGAAAGCGACGCGGCGCACTACCGCCTCTTCAACGTCCGCGGCGTGCTGACGCCGCAAGGCTTCCGGGCGCCCGAATTTCTTCAGCCCGAGGCCGCGATGGGCCGCTTCCAGGTGCTAACCGCGCCGGGGACGGGATACTTCGATGTGGTCGACGTGACGGACGCCCGCCCGGTCACACGCGAGACGTTCTACGACATCGTCGACCCGTGGCTGCACGGCGATGGCTTCGCCAAGGCCCGGTACGTGCGGCTCGATTTCGGTCCGTCCGAACTGTTGCCGTTGGCGCAGCCGGGACAGGAGCCTCCCGGCAAAGTGCTCTCCGAGCGGGGATACGAGGCGAGCGTGGTGGTGTCGCGTCCGGCATTCGTGTTGTTCCGCATGACGTGGCATCCCAACTGGAAGGTGCTGGTCGACGGGCAGCCGGTGAAGACCGCGATGTTGACGCCCGGCTTTCTCGGCGTTCCGGTCGCGTCCGGCAATCATACGGTGATCTGCCGGTACGAGCCCGGAAATACCAAAGTCCTGCTGGCGATCGTCGGCGTGCTGCTCGTGGTGACGCTCGGTGGAGTAGAGTGTCTGAGGAGGGCGAAGGCATGACGGAGGGCGAAGGCATGACGATTTCACGTCGGGAGTTCGCGGGAGTAGCGCTGGGCGCGATCGCCGCGCGGGCGCAGGAGAGTGAGCGCAAAGTCGGCTACGCGATGGTCGGGCTCGGCCGTATCTCGATGCAGCATCTGGCGCCGAGCCTCAAAGCATCCAAGATCGCGAAGGTGACGGCGCTCGTCAGCGGGCATCGCGACAAGGCCGAGAAGATGGCCGCCGAGTACGGCATTCCCGCGAAGAACATTTACAGCTACGAGAACTACGACGCGATCGCGGATAACAAAGACATCGACGCGGTCTACGTCGCGCTGCCCAACAGTATGCATGCCGAATACACCGTCCGCGCCGCGAAGGCCGGCAAGCACGTCCTCTGCGAGAAGCCGATGGCGACCACCGTAGCCGATGCGCAGGCGATGATCGATGCCTGCAAGAAGGCGAATCGTAAACTGATGATCGCCTACCGCTGCCAGTTCGAACCCACGAACCTACGCGCGACCGAGCTGATCCGCAGCGGCAGGCTGGGCAAGATTCAGGGCATCGAGAGTGCCAACGGTTTCAATATTCGCGCCGGCGAATGGCGGCTCAACATGAAGCTCGCGGGCGGCGGTCCGTTGATGGATGTAGGCGTCTACTCGCTGAACGCGTGCCGCTTTCTGACCGGCGAAGAGCCGGGCGACATCAAAGCGAATTGGAGCGTGATCGATAAGGATGGCCGCTTCAACGAGGTGGAAGAAAATCTCGGCTGGACGATGCGCTTCCCCTCGGGCATAGTGGCAAGTTGCAATACGACCTACGGCGCGAATATGCCGGGCTTCTATCGCGTGCACGGCACAAAGGGAATGCTCCACATGGAGCCGGCATTCGGGTATGAAGGAATTCATCTGACGGCGAAGATCCAGGGCGAGCCGGCGATCGACGAACCGAATCCCGAGAAGGATCCCGCGCAGTTCACGCGCGAGGCGGATCACCTTGCCAACGTAATTCTGCACGGCGGCGAGTTGCGGGCCTCCGGCGAAGAAGGTCTGCGCGATATGAAGTTAATGATGGAAATCTACCGTTCCTGCGGACGTTAATTTAACCCGCTGACCGCGTGCCCCCCGCCATCAGCAAGCCCCCAATCCGAGCCGCGCGCGTCAGCAAGCGGTGGTCGCGCGGCGCGCCAGCCGCCGTAAGCCATCACATCACTCATGACCCGCGCGGTACTCATCTTCTCCCTCAACGCCCTCGCGCCCTACCGCCCGGGTCGCTGGACCAAGTTCGCCGCCTACTTCGCCATCACCGCGATGGTCCGGCCGTATATAAGTTGATTCCCTTGAGAGCCGAAGCATCATGCGCGAGTTGCCCAAGTTATCCATCATGAAGTTCCAGAATCTCGAAGACGCCGTCACGGCAACTGGCGTCAGGAGGCGCGACGAAGTTCGCCATGTGTCGCGTATTGTTAGCGACGAACGCACTGATACGCCGCGCGGGCGCGCCGTCGATCGCAATCGTGGCCGCCGCCGGACGCATACACGCCGCAGCGATTGCGTAGTAGCACCGGCGTGGCACCAAGCCCCGCGGCGGAGATCGCATTCGGAATGTGCCGCCAGCGCGCAGGCTGAGACATTGGATTCGTGTAACTGTAAGGTCGAGGCTTGACCACGTGACCGTCAACCTATATTCTTGATCGGCATAAGGGAGTAAGCGATCCATGACGATCAGGGGGTTTGCAGTCTTAGTGTGTCTCACGGCGACTGTCGCGGCGACCACGGCGTTTTCACAAGAGTTTCGCGGGACGTTCAGCGGAACCGTCTCCGACGCGCAGGGCGCCGGGATTCCCAGAGTCAAAGTAACAGCCACGGAAACCAGCACGGGTTCGAAATCGGAAACCGTGTCGGAGACGACCGGCGTTTACACGATCCCGTTCTTGCGGCCGGGCAGTTATCAGCTCGCGGCGGAAGCTCCGGGATTCAAGAAGTTCGTGCGCCAGGGCCTGACACTCGATACGGGCGAGCGGCCGGTGATCGATATCCGGATGGAAGTCGGCGAGATGTCGCAATCGGTCACGGTGACCGCCGACGTACCCCTGATCGAAGCAGCCAGCGCCTCGACCGGACAGGTGGTGACGAGCGAAGAAGTGGATTCGCTCGGGATCAACGGACGCACCCCGCTGCTGTTGAGCCGCCTCGCGCTGGGCGTGCTCTCGACCAGCGAACCGGGGCCGGTGCGCCCCTTTGACAACGGGACGGCGTCATCCTTCAGCATGTCGGGCGCGCCTTCGGGATCGAACGAACTGCTGCTGAACGGTGCGCCGGACGGAACGTGGGACAAGCGCGTCGCGTACAGCCCGCCGCAGGACGCGGTGGTGCAGGTACGCGTGCAGAGCTTCGAATCGGACGCCGCCTACGGACATAGCGGCGGCGGCACGGTCAACGTGAACACCAAGGGCGGCACGAATTCGCTGCACGGCTCGGCGTACGAATTCAATCAGGTATCGCGGCTGGAGGCGAATGCCTTCTTCACGAATAAGAACGGCGTGCCGCGTCCGGCGTATCACTTCAATCAATGGGGCTTCACGCTGGGCGCTCCGGTGTGGGTGCCCAAAGTTTACAACGGGAAGAACAAGGTCTTTTGGTTTTTCGCCTACGAAGGGCTGCGCGATTCCGACCCGGCGAATGCGCCCGCGGAGGGCGGTCCCACCGTGATCACGGTGCCCACGGCAGCGGAGCGGAAGGGCGATTTCTCGGCGCTGCTGAAGCTCGGGGCGAACTACCAGATTTACGACCCGCAGAGCGGCGTCACCTCCGGATCGCGGACCAACCGGGTGCCGTTTGTGGGGAATATCATCCCCACGGACCGTCTGAATCCGGTCGCGTTGAACTACCTGCAATGGTATCCGCTGCCGAATATTCCGGGGCGCGCGGACGGCTTCCAGAATTACGGAGTGACTATCCCGGATACCGACACTTACAACAACGAGCTGGGCCGGCTGGATTTCAACGTGAATGACCGGAACAAGGTGTCATTCGATTTCCGGCATAACTACCGCGCGCAAAACAAGAATAATCTCTTCCAGAATCTTGGCTACGGGCAGTTCCTATACCGCACCAATTGGGGCGCGACGCTCGATGAGGTGTACACGGTATCGCCGAGCGTGGTGGTGGACGTGCGTGCGAACTGGACACGGTTCATCGAATCGAACGGCTCGCCCTCGGACGGCTTCGACCCGACGACCGCCGGCTTCCCCCCGTATATCGCGGCGAGTTCGCAGTTCGCGGGACTGCCCTATATGGCGTTCGGCACGTGCACCGGCACGGCTCCGACCAGCTACCAATGCCAGGGGATGAGTGGCGATAGCAACACGCCGTTCGACATCTACCAGATCTTCGGCAACGTGATGAAGACCCACGGGAATCATAGCCTGAAGTTCGGCGCCGACTTACGCGACTACCGCGAGAGCACTTACGCCCACGGCTTCTCCGCGGGAGTCTACACGTTCAGCACCAATTGGACGCGGGGGCCGCAGGATAACTCGACCGCATCGCCCTTCGGGCAGGACTTCGCATCCTTCCTTCTCGGTCTGCCGACGAGCGGGAATTTCGATGTGAACACGCATAGCTCACAGCACGCGCGGTATACCGCGGTTTTCGTGCAGGACGATTGGCGCGTGAGGAGCGGTCTCACGTTGAATTTGGGACTGCGGTGGGAGCACGAAGGTCCGGCAACGGAACGCTACGGACGCACCGCAAACGGGTTCGACGCAACGGCGGTGAATCCGATCTCGGCGGCAGCGGCGGCGGCGTACGCGCTACATCCCGTGGCGCAGATTCCAGTAGGCCAGTTCAAAGCGCTGGGCGGACTGACATTCGCGAACGCGAACAACCGCGCGGCGTACGACACCAAGTCGAGCATCTTCAGTCCGCGCATGGGTTTCGCCTGGGTGCCCAAGGCGTTCGGGAGTAAGTTGGTGGTGCGCGGCGGCTTCGCCGTATTCGTAACTCCGATCGGCATCAGCAATTCGCTGGCCTTGAATCAGGAGGGCTTTAGCCAGACCACGCAGTTCGTAGCGACGAACAACAACTTCCTGTCGCCGGCCAACACGCTTTCCAATCCATTCCCCGGCGGCATTCTGGCTCCGGCGGGCGGCACCATCGGAACGTTCCTGGGGCAGCAGGTGAAGTTCTTCAACCCCAACGTGCGGAACCCGTATTCGCTGCGATGGAACTTCGGCATTCAGCGGCAACTGCCGGGACAATTGGTGCTGGAAGTGGTGTACATCGGCAGCCACGCGATCCACATGCCGATCACGGATCGCAATCTGAATGCGATCCCTCGCCAGTATTTGAGCACGCTGCCGGTGCGCGATACGGCCGTGATCAATACGCTATCGGCATCGGTAACGAATCCGTTCGCGGGCTTGCTGCCGAACAGCACGGCATTGAATGGAAGCACGGTGGCGCTGAGTCAACTGCTGGTGCCGTTCCCCCAGTTCCCGACGGGGAGCGGGGTGGATATGCAGAACACCGGCGCCGGCGAGTCGTATTATCACAGCCTGAATGTACGCCTGCAGAAGCGGCTGACGCACGGGATGACGGTGATCAGCAACTTCACTTACAGTAAGACGATCGAGCGGATGAGTTACTTGAACGATACGGATGAGGCGCCGGAGAAGCGGGTGTCCGGCGATTCGCGTCCGCTGCGTGAGACGCTCGCGATGACTTACGATCTGCCGGTAGGTAAGGGTCGGAAGTTCGACCCGAAATCACGGCTCGTGAGGGCGCTGGTGGGCGGCTGGGCGCTGAACGGGTCGCTCTCCCTGCAATCGGGACCGCCGCTTTCGTGGAGCACGGATCCGATTTATTACGGCGGGCCGTTGAACTGGAATCCACACCAACCGGACGGTCCGGCGTTCGACATTACGCAGTTCAACACGGTGAGCAGTCAGCAGCTCTCGAATCACATCCGGACGTTCGACACTTACTTCAACAATCTGCGGCGCGATCCGACGAAGAATCTGGATATGTCGATGCTGAAGCGGTTCTCGTTGGGGGAACGGCGGTATTTCCAGCTACGCTTCGAATCGTTCAATACGACCAATCGTGTGACGTTCGCCGCGCCGGCGCAGTTGAATCCTTCGAACTCGGCGTTCGGCTTGATCAGCAGCCAGGCGAATAATCCGCGCAAGATTCAGTTGGGCGCCCGGCTGGTCTGGTAAGGCAAGAAAAAGCCGGCCGCAGTCAAGCGGCCGGCTCGGGAGTTACATCGATTCGCCGACGTCAGCGGCGGAAGCCGTTGCCGTAGGAGCGTCCGCGATTGTCGTAGCGTTCGCCGCGGCCGCGGTCACGGTTACGGTCCGAATCACGATGGTCGTCGCGGCGGAACGTCTCGTAGCGGGGCGCGACGTAGCGCGGCGCCACGCGGTAGCTGTTGACGTAAGGAGCGCGCCAGAACCCGGCGGTCCAGACATTGCGGCCGCCTTGCGGCGCCCAGTAGCCATCGACCCAGTCATAGCCGGGGCCGGGGCACGGCGGCTGATACTGTTGGGCGTAGGCGGGAGGCGGGTATGCACCCGGACCGTAGCCTCCGACGCCGATCCCGATAGACACCCGCGGTTGGGCGAACATCGTTCCGCCAGCGATCAGCGCCACTGCCAGTAAATTCCATTTGGTTTTCATTGTTTTACTACCTCCTGCCCTGTGTAATAGCAAGGCGGTGGCCAATCGCTAATCCACTTGAAATCAATCGCTTACCACAAATCGGTAGCGATCTGGGTGGTGGTGGCGCACCGCATCGGTGGTTTTCGGCCGATTACAGGCAAGGGCGCAGCGTAACGGTGGAAACGACGCCCTCGCGGACCGTCACCCGGACGGTTTCATCGCAGCCCTTGATGTTGTTGAAGGTACCGGAAATTCGGGCGGGAGAACGAATCGCGGTGAGTTCGTAATCGCCGGGCGCCAGTTCGGGAAACTGGAACTCGGGCGTGGCCGTCATCGCCTCGAGCATTGCGCGGCGCGGCACAAGAGCGGCGACGGTGACGACGTAGTGCGCGCCGGCGGGGGCATTGGATTCGACGACAGTACCCGAGATGCCGGCGGGTTCGTCGGTGAACTGGACTTCGAGCGTCGGATTGCCGTTCTCCCCGATGGTGACGGTACGGCGGAGCGCGTTTTGGGAACCGAAGCGGACCGCGCTCGCGGAGACTCGCCGCTGGATGTCGCTGCGCAGCCGGAGATTGCGCGCCTGCACGTCAAACTGGTAATCGCCAGGCGGAACATTCTCGATCTCGAAGGTGCCGTCGGGGCGGGTGTCACGGTAAACGGACCCACCGCTTCGATGGGTGATCCTGATCGAAGCGGTGCCCGTCCAGCGCGCCTTGGGATCGCGGAATTGAATCGTGCCCTGGAGTTTGACGAACGGCGGAATCGCGATGGGCATATCGTCGACGCCGGTCTTCCCGATCTGGATGGGGATGGCATACGGCAGCGCTGAGAGCTCCTGGCGAGTGACGAGGAGTGTGTACTCGCCGGGCTGGATGAGGCTGAAGCGAAAGCTGCCATCGAGAGCAGAGGCCGGGCGGATCCACTGGGGATCAGGCGGTGCAGCCACGGCGCCGCGGAGCTCGACGCGTGCATTAGAAACGGGCTCGCGGCCCGCCATATCAAGGATACGTCCGCTGAATTCGACGAGGAGCGTTCGGCGGAGGCGCAGATCGACATTGCGCAGGCGCGTGCCGGCGGGGACGACGACGGGGATCGCGAGGCGCGGATCGTCGGCGCCCGGGTAGTATTGCGCGGGAGCGTAACCATAGTAATCGCCGCTGCCGGAATCGCGCTCCAGGTTGCGCGCGCGGACCGTGTGGGGCACGCCGACGGCGACCTGGTACGAGCCGGGGACGACGTCTTCGAACATGTAACGGCCCTCGCGGTCGGTGGGTCGGGCGCTGCCGGCGAGGCTGACGCTCACATCGGCGAGCGGCTGGCCGGTTTCGTCGAGGACGGCACCCTCGATCGCGCCGAGCGGCGTGAGATCGATGACGACGGACTCGGTGACGGCGCCGGCTTTCAGGCGGACCGCCTGATGGACGGAGGCGCGGGAGGAATCGAGATAGCCGGACCTCTGGAAGGTGATGTCGTAATCGCCGGGCGGAAGCTGGTCGAAGCGGAATGAGCCTCCGGGAGCGGTGGTGACGGAGCGGGAGACAGGTCCGCGAAGGGCGACCCGGGCGTCGGCGAGCGGCGCGCGGCTGGTGGCGTCGCGGAGGCTGCCTTCGATGACGCCGGCGGGCTCTTGCGCGGCGAGGCAGGCGCAGAAGATCCAAACGAAAGCTACGGAGAACAGTTTCACGCGGTATTCAGGATATCAGTGGACGGAATCGCTGAACAGCCCTAATGAAAAGGCGAACTACGCCGATTAGTCTACAGGCGACGTGAAAATCAGACGGCTACAGATCGCGGTTCTGCTGGTTTGCCTGGCTCTTGGGGCGGGGATAGTGGAACTGCGGGCGGACGACAGCCTCTTCTGGCGCTCCTGGGGAGTGCGGGACGGCTTCACGGAGACCTATTCTTATGCGCTGAGTATGTCGCCTTCGGGAAGCACATACGTACGCCACGGGGCAGTGCTTTCCTTGAGCCGGTTCGATGGCTATGAGGTCACCCGCATGCCGGATCCGCGCGGGGGCGGACAGCCGGATTGGGCCTCAACCCGGCGGGTGTACGCGCTTCCGGACGGCAGTCTCTGGACGGCAACGCTCCATGCCCTGCAGGAATATCGCAATGGAAAGTGGCGCGTTCGATACGCGCCCGCGTCGGGCGAGCGCTTGCTGGCGGTGGTCCCGGCTGGGCGGCGCGTGCTCGTGCTGATGGAGGGCCGGGTTCGGGAATTCGATCCCGCACGCGGCAGTTGGCGCGAGATCCGGGAGGCCGGCCGTTCCGCCATTGCGCCATTTCGCGGGATGTCTCCCGGGGCGCCCGGCGAGTGGTACATCGCAGGCGAACACGGGCTGGCGAGGCTCGCGTTGGCGCGCGAGGATGGGCCTGTCGAGTGGACCGAGACCAAGCGCGATCCATTCGGGCTGTCGCAGTTCAACGATCCGATTGCAGGCGCGGGCGAGGTGTTCGCACGGGGCGAGCGGGTCGGGACGGAGCGGCGGGCGATCGTTCGCTGGTCGGGGAGCGCACTGGAAGAGGTCCACACATCGCTGGAAGATAATCTGCGAGGGTGGCGCGGCGGCGACGGCGACGTGTGGGTCGCGGAAGGCGCGTCGCTTTTCCGGCTGCGCGGCGGGCGGAAGATTGCGGTGGAACGTTCCGGGGTCCTTTCCGGCACCCTCTTCGACGTGTGCTCGGAAGCGGGAAACGCGTTCTGGGTGGCCACCTCGGAAGGCGTGGCGCGCTTCACGCCGCCTTTGTGGCGGCCTCCGGTCGGGATGGAAGATCTCGATCTGACGGTACATGCGATCGTCGAAGACCGGGACGGGCGGTTGTGGTTCGCGGCCACCGATTTCCTGCTGGAGCTGGACGGCGAGAAGTGGACGCGGCATCCGCTGCCCGCCGGGTTGCGCACTCATACGGTGCAGACGAATAGCGTCTCGCCGCTGAGCGACGGGCGGGTGCTGGTCAAAGCGGTTCGCGTTGACCGGAGCGACGTGACGCTGGTGCTGGACCCGCGGAGCGGACGTTTCAGCGAGTTCACGCATCCCGAGGGCCGGGTGATTTCGCTGCTCGCGCACCGTCCGGCCGGCGGCGTCTGGGTGGGCAGCGAGGTGAAGGGAAAGCCGGGATTCCGGTTGGAGCTCTACGACGGGACGCGATTCACGAAGGTGGTGGAACCGGGCGCCGAATGGAAGGGCGCCAACCTGCGAAGTGTGCTCGAACTGCCGGGCGAGATCTGGCTGGGAGGCTCCGCCGGGGGCGCGGTGCTGCGCGCCGGCAAGCTGTCGGACCCGTTCACGCAGAGTTCGGGCTACGTGGAGGCGGGCGTGTTCGTACTGGCACGGCTGCCCTCGGGCGAAGTGGTGGCCGGGGGGCGGGACCGGCTGCTGAAGTACAACGGCAAGAGATGGATTCCGATGCGGGATGGGCTGGACCGCATCAGGCAAATGGCGACGGCGCGGGACGGGTCCCTGTGGGTGGCGTCCGCGGCCGGCGTGCACCGATATAAAGACGGCAATTGGTTGAGTCACCAGACGGACGAGGGCCTGCCGTCCGTGATTGCGTATGCGATTCATCAGGACAGCCGGGGACGCCTCTGGGCGGGAACGACGCGAGGGCTCGCGATCTATCATCCGGAGGCCGACCGCGATGCCCCGCAGACGATTCTGGATCCGGCGACCAACCTGCAGGAGGTCTCGCCGACCGGCGAGGCGCGGATCCGGTTCGCGGGCATCGATCGCTGGAGCCAGACTCCGGCGGACCGCCTGCTGTTTTCCTATCGCCTGGACGAAGACGCGTGGTCGCGCTTCGAACCGGGCGATCTGGCGATGTATCATCAGTTGCCCGCCGGAATGCACCGCTTCGAAGTGCGCTCGATGGATCGGAACGGCAACATCGATCGCGTTGGAAAATCGCTGGCGTTCGTCGTGCCGCATGCGTGGTATGGGCAGTTGGGATTTCTGGCGTTGGTGGGCGCGGGCTTGTGCGCGATCTTCTTTCTGATGTGGGTCGCGGCGTGGCAGTACCGGCGTCGAGGGTGCCTGATCGTGCAACTGAATCACGCCAAGGAGCAGGCGGAGGCGGCAAGCCGGCA
Organism: Candidatus Solibacter sp.; assembly: GCA_025463045.1. Taxonomy (GTDB): domain Bacteria; phylum Acidobacteriota; class Terriglobia; order Bryobacterales; family Bryobacteraceae; genus Solibacter. The sequence goes on along the minus strand of JAOAPT010000974.1, from coordinate 3,067 downwards.
CAAGACGGAATTCCTGGCCAATATGAGCCACGAGATCCGCACACCGATGAATGGCGTGATCGGGATGACGGGGCTGCTGTTGGACACGGAATTGACGGAGGAGCAGCGCGACTACGCGGAGACGGTGCGCCGCAGCGGCGAAGCGCTGCTGGCGATTATCAACGACATCCTGGATTTTTCCAAAGTGGAAGCGGGCAAGCTGGCAATCGAAGCGAGCGCGTTCAATCTGCGCGCGACCATCGAAGAGGTGAATGATATGCTGGCGCCGAGGATCGAAGGCCGGAAGCTCGATCTGGTGCTGCAGTATGCGTCGGACGCTCCGCAACACTTCGTTGGGGACGCGGGGCGGATCCGGCAGGTGATGACGAACCTGGTCGGCAACGCGATCAAGTTCACGCCGGGCGGAAGCATCGTAATCGACGTTGCGTGCGAGGAGCAGACCCCCGAGCATGCAACGATGCGTATTTCGGTGCATGACACGGGGGTAGGAATTCCCGCGGGAATGCTGGAGACGGTCTTCGAGAAATTCAGCCAGGTGGATGGATCGACGACCAGGAAATACGGCGGCACCGGGTTGGGGCTCTCGATATCGAAACAGCTGGTGAACTTGATGGGCGGCTCTATTTCAGTGAGCAGCCGCACCGGAGAGGGCTCGACATTTTCGTTCAAGTTGCCGCTGCTGCTCGATGCCGGGCCACATCAGGAACCGTCACCGGCCGACGATCTGCGCAATCTACGCGCGCTGGTGGTGGACGATAACGAGGTGACGCGGCGAGTGCTGCACGACCAGGTCGTCAGTTGGGGAATGCGCAACGGGAGCTTTGCGACCGGTGAAGAAGCCTTGGCGGCGATCCGGGCGGCAAAGGCGGCGGGCGATCCGTATCACTTCGTGATTGCGGACCACGAAATGCTGGGAATGGACGGGCTGGATCTGGCGCGAGCGATCAAAGAAGATGCGGCGATCCGCGACACGGTGTTCGTACTGCTGGCTGCGGCCGGGCAGGGACGCGACCTCCGGCAGAAGGAAGGCGGCGCGGTGGATGCGTCGCTGGTCAAACCGGTGCGGCCGTCGCAGTTGCTGGATGCGCTCTCGACCGCGTGGGCGAAGCGGAGCGGGCATCCGGATGTCGCGCGGAATAGCAGCGTTGTGGAACACCCCGTGTCGGCGATGCGGCGCGCGCTCGAAGTCCGGTTCGCCGGAACGCCGTTGCGGGTGCTGGTCGCCGAAGACAACATCGTCAATCAGAAGGTCGCGACGCGAATGCTGGAGAAGCTCGGGGTGCGTCCGGACCTCGCGGCGAACGGCCGGGAGGCGGTGGCGATGTTCGGCCTGCTGCCGTACGACTTGATCTTCATGGATTGCCAAATGCCGGAGATGGATGGCTACGCGGCGACGATGGCGATCCGGCGCAAAGAGACCGAAGGGCAACGCGTTCCGATTGTGGCAATGACGGCGGAGGTGCTGGGCCGGTGTCGGGAGAGGTGCCTGGAGGCGGGCATGGACGACCACATTCCCAAGCCGGTGAAAATGGAATTTCTGTACGACACCCTGCGCAAGTGGATTCCCGAGAGGTGCGGGGTCTCGACTGAGGAAATTTCGACGTGGTAATCTGCGGGCTGTGCTGCTTCCCCTGATCACTGCGATGTTCCTGCAGGTGGACCCGGCGGCGTTGCGTCCGGTGTACGAACAGGCCCTCGAACGGCGGCGCAGGGAGTACGGTGCGGCGGACCGGCGGACCGCGCAGGCGGCGCGCGATCTCGGCCTTTTTCTGGCGGGCATCGGGGATGCGGCGGCGGCACGGACAGCGCTCGCGGAGACGGTGCGGATCGACGAACAGGCGTTCGGGGCGGATGCGGCGGAGACGCTGGCCGATGTCGCGGAATTGGCGGCGGTGTCGCAGGGGAAATCCGCGGAACCGTTGTGGAAGCGGGCGAGCGCGGCGGAAGATGCGGGGGTCGCGATCCGCTCGTGGATGGCGCTAGGGGCGATGCGCAGCGCGGCGCTCGATCGCGCGGGAGCGTCGACGTTCTACCGCAAGGCGCTGGCGCGGCAGGAAGAGGCGGCGGGCGCGGATTCGCCGGCCATTCCGTCGATATTGGAGGCGCTGGCGAAGGTGGTGCCGGCGCGCGAGGCGATCCCGCTGCTGGAGCGGGCGCTGGTGGTGGGACGGGCGGCACAGGGCGCGCACCATCCATCGAACGCGGTGATCGAGGCGGCGCTGGCGACGAGTTTGCTGGCCGTGGGGCGAGTGGACGATGCGTTGAAGGCGGCGGCGGACGCGCTGGCGATCGACCAGGCGACGATCGGCATCGGGCATCCGCTGGCGGCCCGGGCGATGGTGACGCTGGCGCAGGTGCTGGAGGCGCAAAAGCAGACGCAGCGGGCCGAAAGCATGTATCGGATGGCGCTCGAAATCGACGAGAGCGCGTACGGGCCCCGGCACGCGCGAACGGTCGCGGATCTGCGGGCGCTCGCGAAGTTCCTCCGCGAGAACGGGCGGGCGGCGGAGGCGGCGGAGTTGGAGAAGAGGGCGAAGTAAACGAGGGATTCCAGGCGAGGAAAGCGTTGGGCAGAAAAAAAATTAAACGTGCGACAGGAAAGCGGCGGATCGGGGGAAGTGACTTCCATTTCGGCGACGAGGTCCGCTACATACAACTCCGCGCGGCCGAACGCGACGGGCGCTGGGTGGAGGTCCGGTCGTTGGTCTTGTTCTCGACGGAGACAGGAGATGCCTGGGTGTTGGACCCGGAAGAACACCTGGCTGCCCGGGTTGCGCGGGACGGCGATCCGGAAGATCTCTATTTCGAGGAAACCGAGACGCAGTTCTCGATTGGTTGGAAGGGCAAATACCGAATTGAGGGCGATGCCTTCGTATATATCGACGACAATGCCGGGCGTGTGATCACGATCCTCGGCTACCCTGTCCGCCGGATCGCAGCTTTCGGTCAGGGACTCCGCGGGTAGACGGCGATGCGGTGGTTGGCGAAAATGAGGTGGTCGCCGGCGCGGACGGCCGGCATGTGGCAAGCGACACAAGGACGGGCGGCGACGGGCTCGGTATGTTTG
>JAOAPT010000968.1 GCA_025463045.1 Candidatus Solibacter sp. | reverse complement strand
TTCATCCTTCTGGCATTCCTGCTCCCTCTTCGGATATTCGGCTCCACGGCCGCCGACATCGCCCGCGCCGTTCGCGAGAACTCGTTCGATCGCGACGAGTGCTATCGCGTGCGCGATCTCACTTTCGTCAAGGAGGACATTCGCCTCTACCTGACCGAAGGCCACCTGATCTTCAGCAAACCGATCGCGGGCCGGCGCGTCGCCGCGATCTTTTCCGCCGACGTGGAAGGCGGCGATGGCGAAGTCATCCTTTTCCCGCCCGACCGCGCCGAGCGCCGCTCGCTCTCCGCGTTTGTCGACGCTCCGAATCTCGACGAGCACTTCCGCGCCGTCGTCCTGCTGTTCACCGGCGATGTGTACGAACAGCTCAAGCAGCAGATCGCCGCCAACTCCGGCAATCGCAAATCCCCCGAGGTCGCGCCGCTGCTCGATCAGAAGTGGAGCCCCGTACTGCGCAATCTCGGCACCAGTTATCAGGTGCGGCTCACGCTCGATCTGCTCGGCGCCCCGGCGCGCGGCGGCCTCTTGGCGGCGCTCTTCAGCAGCAGCAAGCTCGGCAATTTCGACATCGTCTACGATCCCGATAACGCCGAACAGATCATGGCCGGGCAGGTCAACAATCGCGAGAACCGTCTCTACTTCGATACTTGGACGAGCTTCCCCTCCCGCTCCTCCCGCAAGGATCCAAAACCCGTGCTGCGCGATGCCGAGATGCAGGATTACCGCATCGATGCGACGGTCACGCCCGAGCTTTCGCTGAATGTTGTTACCCGCGTCAAGGTCCGCGTGCGCACTCCGCTGCCTGTGCTGAACTTCGATATCGCACGCGAGATGTCGGTGTCCGAGGTGCGCATCGATGGCGCGCCGGCCGAGGTGCTGCAGGGCGAAAGCGTGCGCGTGAATCTGACGCGCGGCGGCAATAATCTCTTTCTGGTGGTGCCCGCGTCGCCGCTTCAACCCGGCCGCGATTACGAATTCGAATTCCGCCACTCCGGCAAGGTGATCCACGATGCGGGCGATCACGTCTTTTACGTCAGCGCCCGCGCCAATTGGTATCCGGCATCGGGATTGCGGTTCGCGAATTATGACCTGACGTTCCGTTTCCCGCGCGAGTACGATCTGGTGGGCTCCGGCGACGTTATCGAAGACCGCACGGAAGGCGATACGCGCGTGGTGCGCCGCCGGCCTAGTGCTCCCATCCGGATCGCCGCGTTCAATCTCGGCGACTACACGCACGCCCGGCTCGAACGGGGCGGCTACGTGATCGATGTTTGCGCCAATCGCAAACTCGAAACCGCCCTGCAGCCGCGGCCTGCGTCGTTGCCCCAGTCGAGCACTCTGCCTCCCGGCGGGATTTCGCGCCGTCGGACCGATCCGCTCGAAGGGACCATGACCACGATCGAGCACGTCCCCAGCCCCATCGAGCACCTTCAGGTCCTCGCCGAGGAAGTCGCCTCCGCCATGGAATTCATGGCGTCGAAATTCGGACCGCCGGCGCTTCCGCACCTGACCGTCTCGCCGATCCCCGGCACGTTCGGGCAAGGTTTTCCCGGCCTGATCTATCTCTCCACACTCTCCTATTTCAAGAGCCTTCCCGGCGCGCACATCAACGGCTCCGCGCTCACCACCGACATCTTTTTCGGCGACGTGCTGCAGGCTCACGAGACGGCGCACCAGTGGTGGGGCAATCGCGTCACCGCGGCGACCTACCGCGATAACTGGTTGATGGAGGCGCTGGCCAATACTTCGGCACTGCTCTATCTCGAAAAACGCCGCGGCACTCATTCCGTCGAACAGATGTTGGACACCTATCGCGCCGCGCTTCTTGCCAAGAATGAATCGGGCCAGCCGGTGGATTCCGCGGGCCCGATCGTGCTCGGCACACGCCTCGAAACTTCGCAGGAGCCCCGCGCCTGGCGCACCATCACTTATGGCAAGGGAAGCTGGATCATGCAGATGCTGCGCGCCCGCGTCGGCACCGAACGCTTTATCGCCCTGCTCGCAGAGACCGTAAGACGCTACGACCGCAAGGAGATTACCACTGAAGAATTCCGCCTGCTGGCAGCGAGTTTTCTGCCGCCCAAATCTGACGATCCCAAACTGGAGAGCTTCTTCGAACAGTGGGTCTACGGCACCGGAATCCCGACGATGAAGCTGACGTATAGCGTGAAGGGCGTGGCGCCGAACGTGAAACTCACCGGCACCCTGACGCAATCCGGCGTGGACGAAGATTTCACCACGTCCGTTCCCGTGGAAATCCAAATCGCGCGCGGCAAGTCCATCACGCAGTGGGTGCGCTCCGCGGACGTCCCGGTCACATTCACCGTACCCTTGAAGGCCGCACCACTGAAGGTCACGCTCGATCCGCACTACGCAGTATTGCGCAAGTAGGAAAGCTCGAGTCACGGTCGCGGCGCTGATCGTCGCTAATTTCGAATCAGCTCGATATCCAGATTGATCGCGACCTCGTCGCTCACTGCCACTCCGCCCGTTTCCATGATCGGGTTGTACAGAATGCCGAACGCCTTGCGGCTGATCGTCGTCGTCCCACTCACGCCGAGCTTCTCCCGCCCTTGCGTGTCCTTGATCGGGCCTACCGGCGCTTCCAGTTCCAGCACTACCGGGCGCGTGATCGCGTTGATCGTCAACTCGCCGGTGACCTTCAGTTTGCCAGCCGACGCCACCTCCACGCGCTTCGATTGGAACTTCATCACCGGGTAATGCGCCACATCGAAGAACTCCGGCGATTTCAGATCGCTATCGCGCTTCGCCTCTCCCGTATTGATCGTCGTGCAATCAATCGTCGCTTCCACCGTTGACGCCGTGGGATGCCCCGCGTCGTAGATCACCGCGCCCTTCACTCCGCCGAAGTGCCCGCGGACCGTCGAGATCATCATGTGACGCACGCTGAACTGCGCACTGCTGTGCAGCGGATCGATCCGCCAGGTCGCAGGCTGCGCGCCCAACGACATCGCAAGACACACCATCGTGTAAATCAATCGGCAGGACATGGGGTAGTTTCGACTGTACCTCAGAACCTGAGCCGCAACGCCAACTGCATCGACCGCGGATCGTTAACAGCCGTTACCTGACCGAAGGACGGCGACGGACTGCCCGGGAACGCGCCCGCGCCGAACACGCCGTTCTTCGTCAGGTTGTTCCGGTGATTGAGCGCATTGAATGCCTCCGCCAGCGTCTCCACGTGCACCCGTCCGCTCAAGCGGAAAGTCCGGCTCACCCGCGTGCTCAGGCTGAAGAAGTCATTCCCCGTCCCGGTGTTGCGCCCGATGAAGCCGCCGTTCACCACGGGACGGCCTGCCGTGCCCTGAATCGTCGTCACGCCCGACGTGATGTTCAATGGCAGCGAAGAGTAATACTGCATCATGCCGCTCAGCTCGAAGCCGCGCCAGTGCACGGCGCCATCCACCGCCAGGCGATGCCGTTGATCGTCATCGCTGCGCCCGTAGTCCTGCCAGATATTGTGCAGGTCGATCGGCGAGCTGAAGAAGAATTCGCCCACGTTATCCAGCGCCTTCGACCAGGTATACGACACGCGATAGCTTCCCCATTTCACCGGACGCTGTACGAACGAGACATGCAGTCCGTCGTAGCGCGAATCGGCGAGCGGGGAATACTGGCTGTTGTTGCCGTAAGTGGGATTCGGGCGGCAGCCGTTGTTACTGCCCGCCGCCGCGCACGTGGGGCCGTTCTGATTCACCGACACGATGAGGTGCAGCCCGCGCAGATGTTCGTAGCCCGCGCTGAGCGTGCTGTGCGCCCCGACCTGATGCTCGATCTCCAGACTGCCTTGCTCGGAGTACGCATTTTGCATCTGCCGGTTCATCGTCGTGAAGTTGGCCAGCACGGCGGCCGGAAGCGCGCTGACGGGCAGGATCGCGGGGAATGCCGGCGCTCCCGTCTGTGCCGGCGATAAGCTCACGCTCAACTGGCTGTCGGGCGTAATCTCCGTCGTATTGCCGCTCGAAAGCAGAGCGTTCGCCACCGCGCGCAGCGGCACGCGATCGTAGAACAAGCCGAAACTGCCGCGCACTACCGTCCGCCGTTTCGCGAACGGCGACCACGCGAAGCCCGCGCGCGGAGAGATGTTGTTCGTATCGGTCGCGATCGTCCGGATGAATTGCAGGTCGTACCGCACGCCCAAATTCAATGTCAGCCGCGACCCGAGCTTCCATTCGTCCTGCGCATAGATCCCGACATTCGGATTCCGCTGCGCAACGGTGGACCTGCCGAATGTCTGGGTGAAGCCCGCGTTGTTGTACGTCCCACTCAGAAAGTTCGCCAGCGACGAAAACGTGTACGCTCCGCGGTTCGAGCGTGGGTAGGTGATCTCCGTCTCGTTGTACAGGAAGTCCGCCCCCAGGCGAAGAGCGTGCGAGCCCGCGCGATGCGACACGTTGTCCGCCACTTCGAAAAGATTGTTGAACCGCCCGGTCGGCGAACCCGATAGCGTTCCGAAACTCGCGATCCCTGAAATCGCCACCGCCGGACCGATCGGGTCTGCTGGAAGTGCGGCGAGCGTACTCCGCGTGTACTGCCCGCGGGTCTCGTTCACGGTGCCGGGCGAAAGCGTCGTGACGTTGCTCACGGCCACGGTCTGGTCCGTATTCGCCAGGTCCGCCGAAGCACTCGCCGCATTCAACCCGCCCGCGCCGCGCGAATTCCTGCTGCGCACATCGTAGATGCTGTAGCGCACGCTGAACTGGTCGCTTTCCGTGAACTGATGGTCCACCTTCCCCAGGAAATTCGTGCTGTGGACGGGGTTCGAAAACAACCCCGTCGAAATCCGCGCGCCCGGATATCCAACCGCGTCCAGGCGCGCGTTGATCGCCGCTACGTTCGCGGGCGCAATCGTGATCAGTCCGCTTTGATTCAGCGAGCGTTCTTCGACGTTAGCGAAGTAGAACGTCCGATCGCGCACCACCGGACCTCCGAGGCTCGCTCCGTACTGCGCTTGCGTGAGCGGCAGCCGCGTATTCGATAGCGGATTCGCGGCATTGAGCCGCTGATTACGCCCATACCCGTACAGATCGCCGTGCGTCGTATTCGTGCCGCTCTTCGTCACCACGCTGATGTAGCCGCCGAGCGCGCGCCCCAACTCCGCCTGCCCGCCCGACGTCACCACCTGCAATTCCTCCACGACGTCGAGCCCGAAGAAGATGCCGCTCAGCCCCGCCGCGTCGTCGTTCGCCGAGAGTCCGTCGACCAGGAAGTTGTTCGAGAAATTGCGCTGGCTGCCGACTGAAAGCCCTTGTCCCGGCACCGCCGATGTCTCCGCGAACAGTTGATTGCTCGCTGTATTCGTAGGCGATACGCCTGGGGACAGCAGCGCCAGGTCGAGGAAACTGCGGCCGTTCAAAGGCAGCGATCTGACTTCCGCCTGCGACACCGTGGCCGCCACCTGCGTGCGTGCCGCCTCCAGCAGGTCCGCCTCGCCCGATACCGTGACGTTCGTCTCCGAGGCCGCCACCGCCAGCACTACCGGCAGCTCGAATGCGGACCCGAGCCCCAGCGTCACGCGGCGCGCGGTGCTCGCGAATCCCGCCTGCTGCACGCGAACTTCGTACTCGCCCACCCGCAGGTAAGGAAAGCGGAATCGCCCTTCCTTATCGGTGAGCATCGTGCTCGCGATGTTGGTGTCGATCTGTCGTGCCGTGACCTTGGCATTGATCACGACCGCGTTGGTCGCATCCGTCACGCGCCCGCTGATACTCGCAAATTGTATGGATTCCTGCGCGCACGCCGGAAGTGCGAGCAGCGCAATCGCTATTCGAAAATTCACAGTTATGTCCTCTCCTAAAATCGCGCGCTTAAGGGATTACGTTTACGCGATTACCTGGAGAGAAGGAGGAGGTCGTTCGAAAAGCGAGAACTCGGAGTCCGCACCGTGCGACACCGAAAGGGAAGGGAAGGGAACGCGGGTGCAATGTAACTTCGGGCCGTCGATTCGCACGCACGCAGCCACATGGAATGCCGCCGCCGGGAGCGCCGCGGATTGCCCGCAGCCCTTGGGGCATTGCGGCGCCGCATTCCAGCCGGAGCCCTGATGCCTGTGGCACGCGGCCTTCGCCGCCTTGCAGCAACGCATCTGGCAGGCGCTGCTCAACTGCGCAGTCAGCGGGGAAAGCGATGCCAGGGAAAGCAGCAGCGATAGACACACCGCCGCGAAGGCGCGCGTCCA
>JAOAPT010000858.1 GCA_025463045.1 Candidatus Solibacter sp. | reverse complement strand
GACCGCGCTATTCGACACCATCTATTACGCGCTCAGTCAGCAGCGCCTGCGAAAGAAGCGCCGGCGCGCATTGCTGGTGATTTCCGACGGTATGGACAATAGCAGTCGTTATACACGGAGCGAACTGATGCGCACGGTGGTGGAGAGCGACACGCAGGTGTACACGATCGCGATCGATGGCGCCCGCAGCGGCCTCAAGGGGGCGGCGCTCGCGGAGGTGCAGCGGGGTCTCGCGTTTATGCAGGATTTGGCGCACCAGAGCGGAGGCTTGAGCGTGCGTGTCGGGGACTACGAGAATCCAGCGGGGGCGGCTCGCCGTCTGGCTGCCGCCCTTCGAAATCAGTATGTCATCGGCTATCGGAATCCCGATGGCGATCAATCCGGCAAGTGGCACAGAATCCAAGTAAAGGTCAAGCTGAACATCGCCAATGTATTTGCTCGCAGCGGATATCAGGCGCAATAGAGGCTTCTCCGCGGCGCCCATGCCGGGCGGGGCTGCGGCGATTCGCGGGCGCTACAATACGGTTGATGCTGCCTTCACAGTGAATGATGCAAACACACGGAATCCGACGTTCCGCCTGGCGTCTATTCCGCGGCACCCTGATTGTCGCGGCGGTCACGGCAGGGTGTCTCCGTGCCCAACTTCAAGATGCATCGACCGCCCTGTTGCTGCTGATTGCGGTGGTGCTGCAGTCCCTGGATTGCACGTATTCCGAGGCGGCGGCGATCAGCGTCCTGGCGACGGCCAGCCTGGATTATTTCTTCACGGATCCGGTATTCAGCTTTCTGGTTTCCGGTCCGCTCGATGCCATTACGCAGGTTTGCATGCTGACGGTGACGCTGGTGGTGACGCGGATTCAATCCCGGAGCCGCGCCGAAGGGCGGGAATCCCAGCTCCAGCGAGGCAACATGGAAAGCCTGTATAAGTTGAGCCAAAAGTTGCTGGCGGTAGCCCCGCCTGCTGGCGGCGGACCGGCATTGCTGGAACCATTCCTCACGGCCTTCGACCTCGAAGCAGTCTGCGTCTACGATGCGGCGACCCTGGAGGCGTATGCGACCGGCGCCCCACGGAGCGAACTGGAAGCGAAGACGCGCGAATGTTTCATCTCAGGAGAGAATGCGTCGTTTCCGGAGCAGGGAATCGTAGTCGAGACGCTGCGGGCAAGGGAGAGAGTCTATGGAGCCATCGGGTTTCAGGGACTGCGCAACGCCGCCGTCACGGCTCCGGCGCTGGCGACACTGGCGGTGGCTGCACTGGAGCGGGCGCGTGCCTTTCGCTCGGCAACGAGCGCGGTGGTACAGGCAGAGGCGGAGACTTTGCGCTCCGCGATCCTAGACGCGTTGGCGCATGAATTCAAGACCCCGCTGGCGACGATCCTGACGGCGGCCGGCGGACTTCGCGTGGGGGGAGCCGCAATTCCGGAACAGACGGAACTGGCGGAGATGATCGAGACCGAAGCCTCGCGCCTGGGCGATCTGACCACGCGTTTGCTGCGCCTGGCCCGCGTCGACCGTGAGGACCTGAAGCCGCGACTGCAGCCCGGCGACGCCGCGGAGCTTGCGCGGAGATGCATCCGGCGATACGCCAGGCTCTGGCCGGAACGCACCATCGCTTTCGTGGAGCGCGATGAGGTGGACGACGTGCGGATCGATCCGGAGCTGATCGGTCTGGCGCTCAGTCAGTTGATCGAAAATGCCTGCCGGTATTCCTGGCCGGACACCAATGTTCACGTCGAGTTGGGAAAGCGCGGAGAGATGGCAGGCATCACCGTGAGGAATGTGGGACCGCCGATCGAACAATCGGAGAGGGAGCGCATTTTCGAGCGGTTCTACAGGGGCGCCGGCGTACGGCGAGGGACTCCCGGATCGGGCCTCGGCCTCTATGTGGCCCGTAAAATCGCGCGCGCACACGAAGGCGACCTGGTGCTGATGGATGACGAAAAGGAGGTCTGCTTTCTGTTGACCGTCCCGTTCGCGAAGGCTGGGGAGGCCGATGCCGAACACGAAATGTAAGCTGCTCATTGTCGACGATGAACCAGCCCTGAGGAGAGCGCTGCGGACATCGTTGACGGCCAGCGGATTTGACGTTGCCGAGGCGCGAAACGGCGACGAGGCATTATCCATGCTATCGACTGCCGCGTTCGACGTGGTTCTGCTGGATATCAACATGCCTGGCAGGACGGGGATCGACGTGTGCCGCAAGATTCGGGCTACCTCGAAGCGCACCGGAATCATTATGGTGACGGTGCGCGATTCGGAAGAGGACAAGGTACAGGCCCTCGAGGCGGGCGCGGACGATTTCATCACCAAGCCGTACCTGCTTCGCGAGATGGTCGCGCGCCTGCACGCTGTGCTACGGCGGTTGAGCACACAGCAGGACGCGGCCAACGACATCCTGCGTGCCGGAACTCTGGAGCTGGATCCGGTCCGCCGTATTCTGGTCAAGAGTGGCGCTGAAATCCATCTCTCGCCGAAGGAATTCGATATGCTCGCGTACCTGTTCCAGCACCAGGGACAGCCGGTCACGCACCAGAGGCTGCTGCAAGCCGTATGGGGCCCGGAATTCGGCCGCGAATTCGAATATCTGAGATCGTACGTGAAGATGTTGCGGAAGAAGATTGAAGACGATCCGGCACGGCCCGCCTACATTCTGACGGAGCCTTGGGTGGGTTACCGTTTCCGCAATCCTTCGGAGCCGGAGTCGCCGACGCCGGAAGACGAATGAGGCACCCTTGTCCGCGAGATCGGGGGATTTCGCTAATCCGGCAGCGAAGAGCCTGCACGCGCGGGTCGCCATGGAGCAGCGCCATTTGCGGCCATGTGAGTGCTCTCCCGATGCGAGACGGCCCCGCGGACGCGGCCCGATCCAACGCCTCGAAAGTGCGGTCCATATCGCCCAGGCCCGCGAAGATCAGCGCGTCAACACTCGCGCCGCGATAGCCCTGAATATTCCGTCAATGCGCGCCGGCGTCAAT
>JAOAPT010000843.1 GCA_025463045.1 Candidatus Solibacter sp. | reverse complement strand
GAGCCTCTGATTGGAGTGTGTTCTTCAACGGAGTTCTGCATGGCCCCGTTCGGGGCCGCAACAAGGGATGAAAATGCGCGATCGTTTTTTTTGAGCGTCATTTTCAGGGGAGCTTGTTCTTCAACGGAGTTCTTCATGGCCCCGTTCGGAGCCACAACAAGGCATGAAATTGACGATCGCTTCTTGGCGAGTCATTTTCAGGAGAGCGGTGGAATGCAATCCAATCGCTGCTTCAGTGGCGTTCGTAGGGCGAGCGGAAGTCGTTGTTCGTTATCGTTATCACCAGGGGCCGCGGCATTGCACGATGCCGCGGCCCGTGGTGTTTTTTTGTGTATACTTGCCTGCATGAATCGAAGGGCATTCGTTTCCACGTCGGGCGCCGCCGCGCTCGCTCTCGGTAGTGGGTTGAAACCTCAGGCCGCCTCCGCCGCGCCGGCGCCCAAAGCCATGATGAAGCTGGGATGCCAGAGCGCGCCCACCAACGAGACTCACCTGAAATATTTCGCGCGCTATGGCGTGCGCAACATCTGCGGCTATCCGACGATTCCCGCGGATCGCCTCTACGCGACCGTCGACGAGCTCAAGAAGATGCGCGACCTGGCCGACGCCAACGGCATCAGCATCGATTGCCTCGCGCCGCCCTTCCTCGCCTCGAGCCATATCGACCGCGAAAAGCATCCGGCGATCATGCTCGCGCAGAGCCCGGAGCGCGATCGCGACATCGAAGCGATGCAGACGATGATCCGCAACTGCGCGTCGGCCGGAATCCCGTCGATCAAATACAACATGAGCATTCTCGGCGTGCTGCGCAGCGGACGCTCGCCGGGACGCGGCGACGCATCGTACAGCACGTGGAGTTTGAAGAACGCGCATCCCGAAACTCCGATGACGCGCGCCGGACGCGTCACCTCCGATATGGCGTGGGAGCGCATCACGTACTTTCTCGACAAGATTGTGCCCGTCGCGACGGAGTACAAGGTGCGCATGGCATGTCATCCGCACGATCCCGGAGTTCCGCCCGAAGGCTATCAGGGCGTGACGCGCGTGCTCGGCACGGTCGACGGCTTGAAGCGCTTCGTCTCCATCAAGGAGAGCCCGTACCACGGCCTGAATTTCTGCCAGGGCACGGTCTCCGAAATGCTGCAGGATCCGGGCAAGGAGATCTACGACGTGATCCGCTATTTCGGCTCACGCCAGAAGATCTTCAACGTGCACTTCCGCAATATCCGCGGACACCGCGACGAGTTCGTCGAAGTGTATCCCGATGAGGGAGATGTGGATTTTGTGAAGGCGATCCAGACCTACAAGGAAGTCGGGTACCCGTATTTATTGATGCCGGATCACGTACCCCAAGCGGCGAATGACCCCGGCGGCTTGCAGAGTTTCGCGTATTGCTACGGCTACATCCGCGCGCTGATCCAGGCGGTCGACCGGATGGGCTGACGACCTCTACTTCGCGGCTTTCTTGAGCGCCTTCTTCTGCTTGCGGGGAAGGCGCGACTTGTTCTTCGGCGCGAGTTTGGGAATGACGACCTTCTTCGGCGAGGGCGGCTTTTCCGCCTTGACACCGGCGAGCGCGGCAACTTTGCCGGCAGCAGCGCCGATTTCCTTGGCAGCGGTGACCAGGATGCTCTCGGAAGCTTCTTCGGGGGTAGTGGGTTTCTTTGCCATAGTGAGGTCCATGTTCACAGTAGCAGGCGAAGTGCCACTCAGTCCCGGAAAAAGTGGCCGATCGAAAACATTTTGCCGGGTGCGATCGTCCTGTGGCGCACCGCGACCCGGGATTCCACCCCTGCTATCATGGTTACAGACCATGCCTGATCTTCGTTCGGAGCCCGCTCCGACGTCCGAAGCCGTAACCAACAATATCCGGGTCGAGGTGATTGCGCGCCACGCACCCGAAAATTCGCAACAGGGAGAGTTCGTCTTCCAGTACACCGTTCGCATCACCAATCAGGGAACACAGCCGGTGCAACTGAGAAGCCGCTACTGGATCATCACCGACGCGCTCGACCACGTCGAAGAGGTGCGCGGTCCCGGGGTGGTTGGCGAACAGCCGACGCTCGCGCCGGGACAGGCCTTCAAGTATTCGTCCTGGTGCCCGCTGAAAACGCCGACCGGAACGATGCGCGGCACCTACCAGATGGTGGGAGCCGACGGCGCCGAGTTCGACGTCGAGATCGCCACGTTCGCCCTGCGCGCCCGCTACACGATTCACTAGGTTGGGGCATTCGGCGTTGCTATGATGGAACCCATCCGGGATTCCATCTACCATGCGTAACCTCCTCCTGTTAGTGCTGCTCGCTCCGTCCCTGCTTCCTGCGCAAGGGCGCGAGTTCGTCCGCGAGAACTACACCAAGTTCGAATACCTCGTGCCGATGCGCGACGGTGTGAAGCTCTTCACCTCCGTCTACGTGCCCAAGGACGTCGCCGAGGGACGCACCTATCCGATTCTCATGCAGCGCACCGGCTACAGCGTCGCGCCCTACGGCATCGACCAGTACCGCGCCGCGCTCGGGCCATCGGAACTGACGGCCCGCGAGAAATTCATCTTCGTCTACCAGGACATTCGCGGCCGCTACCAGAGCGAAGGCGATTACGTCGTGATCCGCCCGCACAAGCCCGTCAAGAGCGGCCCGAAGGACACCGACGAAAGCACCGACACCTACGACACGGTCGACTGGCTGATTCACCATGTCGCGGGCAACACCGGCAAGGTCGGCATGTACGGCATCTCGCAGCCCGGCTTCTACGCGACCGCCGGGATGATCGACGCGCATCCGGCGCTGGTCGCGGTCGCGCCTCAGGCGCCCGTGACGGATTACTACATGGGCGATGATTCCTATCACAACGGCGCTTTCATGCTCGCGCACCGCTTCAATTTCTATATGGGATTTCGCGCGCGCGAAGGCGGCC
>JAOAPT010000836.1 GCA_025463045.1 Candidatus Solibacter sp. | reverse complement strand
GGAACGGCTACGAAACGCCGGGTGCATGGGCGCCCTCGATTGGGGTGGCATGGCAGGCTCCGCGGATGGACGGCATCCTCGGAAAGATCTTCGGGAGTCATGAGGGCGCGTCGGTTCTGCGCGCGGGCTACTCGATGGCGACGGTTCGCGAAGGCCAGAACCTGTTCATAAGCCTGTGGGGAGCCAACCAGGGCATCACGCAGACGGCTTCGGTCAGCAACGCGACAACGCCCGCCGATTTCGGCGCGGCGGGCAGTGTGCTGTTCCGGCAGGCGAGCCTGCCGACCAAATCCGGCCTGACGACCACGCCGGTCTACCCGATTCCGGCCGGGTTCACGACGAGCCTCAACGATTTCACGCCGAACATGAAGCTGGGTTACGTGCAGAGCTGGAACATCGGCTGGCAGCGTGAACTGGGCAAAGATTCGGTGGTGGAATTCCGCTACACCGGCAACCACGGCGTGCACCTGTGGCGCCAGTACAACCTGGACGAAGTCAACATCTTCGAGAATGGTTTCCTGAAGGAATTCCAGACCGCGCAGAACAACCTCAAGATCGCGCGGGGCGGGGACATCACGAAGAACACCAGCATCAACAACTGGGGCAACACGGGACTTCCCGGCCAGGCAGCCACTCCGATGCTGCAGACGGCGATCGGCAACACGACGGACTCTACGCTGGCGGCTCAGCTTTTGCTGGGACAGGCCGGCGGCGCGGCCAACGGAATCGCGACCAACTCGGGCCGCATGACGAATCTGACGGCGGCCAGTTCCACGGCGTGCGGCGGCAAACCATGCCCGGTGAACCTGTTCGTAGTCAACCCGACGGTCGCCAGCGGCGGCTCCTTCGTGGAGACGAACGATGGGACGTCGTACTACGACGCGCTGCAGATCGAAATGCGCCGGCGCATGAGCCACGGCATTTCGATGCAGGGCAGCTACGTTTGGTCGAAGTCCCTGGCGAATGGTCCGACGAACAGCAGCAGCAGTGTTTCCCAGCCGACCACGCTACGTAACCTGGCGATTGACAAGGTGCCGTCGGGCTTCGACCTACGGCATGCGTTCAAAGTGAACTACATTTACGAACTGCCGATCGGTCGCGGCAAGGCGCTGCTGGGAAGCTCTCACGGCGTGGTCGCGAAGATCTTCGAAGGATGGCAGACGTCGGGTGTGGTTCGCGTGCAGTCGGGCAGCCCGTTCTTCCTGAACGGTCTCGCCACGTTCAACCAGGTGACCAGCAATACGGGCGTCGTGCTGCACAACATCACGGCCTCGGAGTTGCAGCAGTCGGTCAACATCCGCAAGACGACGGGAACGGATGGGAAGGGTATCGTATACTTCCTGCCGCAATCGCTGATCAACAATTCGCTGGCGGCGTTCAACCAGGGCGGTTTCACTCCGGCGCAGCTCGATCCGAATGCACCTTACATCGGACCGGCGGCGGCGGGACAGCTCGGGTGGCGCGGCTACCTGTACCAGAACTGGAATCGCTTCTTCGACGTCAGCATGCTGAAGCGCACGACGATTCACGAGAAGATGAATCTCGAGTTCCGCGCCACGGCGCTGAACGTCTTCAACTTGACGAACTTCGGCACCGGCGCGAGCGGAACGAACTACAACAATATCGGAGCTTCGTTCGGGCAGGTGAGCGGCGCATACCGCGATATCTCGGGTACGGTCGAGCCCGGCGGACGCATTCTGGAGTTCATGCTGCGATTCAACTTCTAACTTTCGGTTAGTCTTGGTCCATCCTGTGCCGGTCGGGGTAACTCCCGACCGGCTTTTTTTTTGGTTTCGAAGCGTTAATTTATAGTTAGAGCGCGGGCCGCGAAGTAGAGTTAAGGCCTCCGGCAAGTACGCTGACGCGCGCGGCGGCTGCCGACGGCGCTGCGCAATTCACCAGTACGGCCGGCCGGGAGTTCGCTCCCTGCCGGCCGTTTTGTTTTTGCGGGCTAAGATAAGAGGAGTGTCACAGTTTCCGATCTTGGGGGAGGGGCTCGTCGAGAACGGGCCGGTGCCCCGCATCTCCTCGTTGTTGATCAAGCCGGCATCGGCGGTGTGCAATCTGGATTGCGAGTATTGCTTCTATCTGGATCGCGACGCCGATCCGTACAGCGCTCTGCCGGGACGGCGGATGACCGTCGAGACGCTCGAGCGGCTGGTGGATACGTTCCTGTTTTACTCCTATCCGAACAGTGTTTTTGCGTTTCAGGGCGGCGAGCCGACGCTGGCGGGGCTGCCGTTTTTCGAAAAGCTTGTCCGGCTCCAACAGCAATACGGGCGCAACGGGCAGGCGGTGAGCAACGCGCTGCAGACGAACGCGGTGCTGATCGATAAGAGCTGGTGCGATTTGTTCCGCGAGTACAACTGGCTGCTCGGGGTATCGCTGGACGGACCGGAAGAGGTGAACGATCTCTACCGATTCAACAAGGAAAAGCGCGGGACGTGGAAGCGCGTGATGCAGAGCGTGGAGTTGCTGAAGAAAGAGAAGGTCGAGTTCAACATTCTCTGCGTGCTGAGCCAGGCGAACGTACACAAGCCGCGCGAGCTGTACAAATTTTATCGAGGGCTCGGGATCGACAATATTCAATTCATTCCGCTGGCGGAGTTCGCGCCGGATGGGACGCCGCTGCCGTTCACGATATCGGCGGAGGAATACGGGCGGTTCATGTGCGAGATCTTCGACCTGTGGTGGCCGGAGCGGCGCAAGATGCGGATCCGCACGTTCGACAATATCGCGGAGGCGCTCGCGGGGCAGAAGCCGGGGACTTGCACGATGCACGAGACATGCGACAGCTACGTAGTGGTGGAGTTCAACGGGGACGTGTACCCGTGCGATTTTTTTGTGGAGAGCGGCTGGAAGCTGGGGAATGTGAATGACGATTCGTGGGGCGAGATCGCGCGGCGGCAGCGGCGGTACTCGTTCGCGGCGAAGAAGACGATCGCGCACCCGGAATGCCAGGTGTGCGAATTCCAGAGTATTTGCCACGGAGGATGTCCGAAGGGTCGGCACGGTCCGCACGGCAGGTTCGAGGACCTGGATTATTTCTGCGGGGCGTACAAGATGTATTTTGCGAAGAGCGTGGGGCCGTTGAAGAAGGAGATTCAGCGGCTGTATCCGACGGGCGTGGGAAGGTAGCGAGGGCGCGACGTTGTGGGGGTGACCACCGCTCCCTCACGGTCGCGGCTCGGATGGGGCTTGGCGTTTTCGTGGGCGATGGGCGTCACGGGACAGGCCGGGAGACCTGTCCTACTTTTTACACGACGGGTCTTGTTTGTTTTTCGGGTTAGTGCAATCTACCTTCAGGTCTTTCGCTTTTTCCTCGGGGAGCGGGTCGGGGGTGATGTCGTATTTGATTTCCGACTCGGTGGAGTACTTGCGGTAGAGGCGGAACTCGGTGACGTTGCGCGAGAGGATGCCGTCGGCGCTCATCATGGTTTCCGACTTCAGGGGCAGTAGGAACTGGTGACCGCTGAGGTCCACGTAATCGTAATCGAGAATCGTGGTGGCTGCCTTGACGGGGAACGTGGGCGGGATATCGTCGGCGTTGAGCGTGACGCGGAGGACGACGTGCGTGCCTTTGTCGATCAGGACGCGGCCGCTGTAGGCGGGGACGATGTGGGCGGTGTGCTCGTAATCGATGCCCCACTGCGAACGGGACTGCTCCACCTGATAGTTGAACGCCATCACGAGCTGGCCGTGCAGGGTCGCCCAACCGCCCCACTCGAAGCGGGCCTGGGTTCCGGGCTCGAAGATATCGCGCAGCAGGCTGCCGAACTCGCCGGTTGAAGTGGCACCGCCGAGCTTTTTGTAATCCTGCGTGGTCGGGGCGCTGTTGACCATGATCAGCTTGTAGTCTTCCTTCTGTTCGAAGTAGCTGAGGCGCAAGGTCAGGATGTCCATCTGCTGCCACGAGGGCTCGTTGCTGACGCGCGAACCGTAGCGGCTGCCGGGCGCGCCGGCCTGGTAGCGGCGGACGACCTGGGTCGAGAGGAAGTTGGGGAGACCTTTACTGTAGGCGAGCGCGTATTCGCGGACGTCGTTGACGATCTCGGCCTGCTGCTCCGAAGTCGGGACGGGCGGCAGTTCCACTTTCGGGGGCGGAGGCGCGGGCTTCGATTTCGCGAGCGTTGCCGATTGATCGCGCATGCGATGCAACTGGTCGAGCGTCTTGGGCCCGATGCCGGCGGCGAGCAGTTTCTCGATGGCGCTGTCCTCGAGTTTGTCGGAGAGTTTGGCCTTGGCGAGATATTTGGCGATCTCGCTGTCCGTCTGCGGCGGCTTCATTTCCAGCGCCGAGGTCAGGAACTTCATCAACTGCTCGACGGACAGCTGCGTCTGGGCGGTCGCCAGCACGCAAAAAACGAGCGATGCTCCCAGAAGTCGGAAACGCATAATACTCCTATTTTCTCACGATGTAGGTTCGCCCACATCTGGAGCAGGTTCCGCACTCTGTGGTTCGGCATTCACGGTGACAGGCGCCTGATAGTGCGCGATCACGCGTTTCGCCGCGGCGCGCCCGACGACGCTCGCGAGCTGCGTCTCGGTGGCGGCACGCACGCGCTCCAGGCTGCCGAATTCCTTGAGCAGCTTCTGGACGGTCTTCGCGCCGACGCCGCGGATCGCGTCGAGCTCGCTGGTGAGCTGCCGGGTGTTGCGCAGCGAGCGGTGGAAGGTGACGGCGAAGCGATGCGCTTCGTCGCGGATGGATTGGACCAGGTGCAGGATCGGCGAGAAGCGGTCGAGCACGATCGGCTCGTCCTCCTGGCCGTAGACGTAGATGATCTCTTCGCGCTTGGCGATGGAGGCGAGCGGCTGGTCGGCGATCCCGATGGCTTCGAGCGCCTCCTGCGCGGCGTGGAGTTGGCCGAGGCCGCCATCGATCAGGATGAGGCCGGGCATGGGAAGGTTTTCCGCCTGAAGGCGCGAGTAGCGGCGCGTGACGACTTCGCGCATGCTGGCGAAATCGTCGTTGCCGATCACGGTGCGGATGATGAATTTCCGGTAGTCGGACTTCTTCATTTTGCCGTCTTCCCAGACGACCATGCTGGCGACTTTGTCGGTGCCCTGAATGTGCGAGATGTCGAAGCACTCAATGCGCGAGGGGGCTTCGGGCAGATTGAGCGCGTCCTGTACGGCTTCCTGGATGGCACGCGAGCTCGGCTTGAGGACGCGGAAGCGCGCGTCGAAACTGTGCTTGGCGTTGGTCTCGACGAGGCCGAGCAGGGCCTTCTTCTGGCCGCGCTGCGGGGTGCGGATCTCGACGCGGCGCTGACGCTTTTCGCTGAGCAGCTCCTCGAGCGCTTCGAGGTCTTCGAACTCGACGGGGACGTGAATTTCGGCGGGGATGAATTGCTGGTCGAGGTAAATCTGCTTGAGCAGGGACGAGAGGAACGTGGCTTCGTCGTACTCGTGCTGGTCTTCCCAGAAGAGCTCGCGGCGATCGACGATCTGGCCGTTGCGGAGGTGGAAGATGTTGAGCGCGACGAGCGGCGGTTCGGCATAGACGGCGAAGATGTCGACGTCGTCGCCTTTGGCAGCGGCCATCTTCTGGCGCTCCTCGATCTCTTCGACGGTGGCGATCAGGTCGCGGAGTCCGGCGGCTTCCTCGAAGCGCATTTCCTCGCTGGCGGCTTGCATGCGCGTGCGAAGTCCGCGGGCGAGATCGCCGTGGCGGCCATCGAGGAAGAGGCGAACGTCGCGGACGGCGGCGGCGTAGGTTTCGTCGGTGGTCAGCCCTTGCACGCACGGTCCCAGGCAGCGGTGAATGTGGAATTGCAGGCAGGGCTTGGGATGGAAGCGGGTGAGGTCGACCTTGCAGGAGGGGACCTTGAAATGGCGATGGATGAAGTGGACGAGGCGGTGCGCGAGGTTGGCGGGGAAGAAGGGGCCGAAGTAGAGAGCGCCGTCCTTGCGGAGGCGGCGGGTGACGAAGACGCGCGGATATTTTTCGTTGGTGACTTTGACGTAGGGGTACGTCTTATCGTCGCGCAGGAGGATGTTGAAGCGCGGCTTGTACTGCTTGATGAGGTTGTTTTCGAGGGCGAGGGCTTCCTTTTCGTTGTCGACCAGGATGTAGTCGATGTCGGTCGCTTCGCTGATGAGGGTGCCGGTTTTGATGTCGCCGAGCTTGTCCTCGGAGAAGTAGCTGCGGACGCGGCTGCGGAGGCTCTTGGCTTTGCCGACGTAGATCACGCGGCCGGCGAGGTCCTTGTACAGATACA
>JAOAPT010000781.1 GCA_025463045.1 Candidatus Solibacter sp. | reverse complement strand
CCCGAGCCGTTCCGCGATAAATCTCTCCGAGCCCGCCGCATCCCCGCGCCCATCCCGCATCGCACGCCTTTAGGAACATCGCGGACGCCCGCTCCACTCCGCCCCTCGCGTAGTACAACGACCCCATCACGAAGCAGCTCTCCCCATCTCCACCAGCGCACGACACCGTGAACACGCCATCCCCGTCGCGCCTCACCAGCGCCACCAGATCCGGGCATGCCCCCGCGACCTTCGCATCGCAGGCGCGCGCCAGCGACTTTCCTTCCACCACAGCATCGCGCACCACCGGCAGTCCGCCCTCCATCGCCCGCGCCATCTGATAGCACGAATTCCCCGATCCGTGAACGCACGCCACATTCATCATCCGCACCCACGTCGCGCACGCCCCGTGCCGGCCTTCCACGCACGCCTGCCGCCAGAACTCCGAGTGCGATCCCGGATGCGAACTCCCCAGCAGTCCCGCACTCCACACTCCCACGAACAGCGCGATCCACACGGCCATGTGCACCGGATTCGATCCCCACCGCCGCTCGCCGCTCACCCGATCCAGCCAGCGAACCGTCAGATTCATCAGCGGGACGCACAGCAGTTTGTCGTAGAACGTCGGCAGCCCCAACCGCCCGAGCACCGCGTACAACGCGAACACCGCCGTGCCGTACAACGCCCCGAACATCACCTTCCCCAGATTCCTCTTCGGCGATGTCGCCGGGTCCGTCACCAGCAAATGCAATCCCAGAAACACCGCGATCGGAATCGTCGCGTCCACGAAATAGTACACGCCCGTCGCCGCCGTGTACGCCAGATTCAACGCCACCAGCGCCGCCGCCGCCGACAGCGTCACCAGCGTCACCGAGAACAGCGACTGCACCACCATCCCCGTCGCGAAAATCCAGAAGTACATGTACGGCGGACGCCCGAGACTCACCGACACTTCTTCCGCCCACGAAATGCCGGTGTTGTGCGTCGCCAGCAGCCCCACCGAGAAGATCGCCAGCGCGATCGCCGACGGATTGAAAATGTGCGTGCGCCGCCCGTCGCGCTCCCACGTTAGAAATGCCTTGCACAGCACCGCGGTCGCGATCATCGCGAACTGCAGATAGAACCAGTCATCGCGAAACCACAGAAAAAGGTTGGTGCTGAACACGATCGGGAACGGTCCGAACCCCAGAATCCACCGGTCGCTTCGCCACCAGCACACCAGCATGTCCAGCGCATAGAAGAAGGCGATCTGCGCCAGAATCAGCGGATAGTAGTGATACACCTCGCGCCAGTACCAGCCCCAATACGCATAGATACTCGTATGCATCGCGAGCTGTACATAGTGCACCGGCCTGTGCACGAACTCATACCGCAGCACCCGCCCGGCCCGCGCCGCATGAGCTTGTACCGCCGCCGTCAGCACCACCAGCACACCCACCGCGCCCCACACTGACCCGGCCAGCCGCGGGTTCTCCCGTACCCAGGGAATCAGCGTAAACGCGGCGAGCGCCGCCGTCATCGTAACCGCCAAACCTATCGGCGGAATCCGCTGACGAACGGCGCTCGTAGGTCGAGCCGCTGCCGCGTGAGCCATTAGAAGGTGAAGCGCAGCGAGCCTTGCATGATCCGCGGCGCACGCGTTGAAGTTACCTGGCCGAACAGCGAATTGGTCTGCGCGCCCGTCGTCAGATCAAACCTCGCCGCTGTGTTGATCCCCGAGTACTGCGTGTGGTTGAACGCGTTATACGCCTCCCACCGCAGCACGAACGCACGCTTCTCGTTCTTGATCGGGAACCGCTTCGAAAGCGCTATGTCCTCGTTGTTCACACCCGGATTGCGCACGCTGTTCTTCGCCGCGTTCCCCGGATCGCCCTTGCCCGGCACCGCGAACGCCGCCGTATTGAACCATTGGAAGAACGTCGAGGGCGTCGAATTCGGATTCCCCACGATGTTCACCCGCTGTCCGTCGCCGCCGCCCGTCAGGTCCGTTCCCTGCACCGTGCTGAAGCTGATGCCCGCGGGAGTCCCGCTTACCCACTGCGCGATTCCCGAGAGATTCCAATCGTCGAACACCCACTTTACGAACTTGTTGTTGTTCACCAGGCGGCTCGCCTTCGGCAAGTTGTAAGTCAGGTTCAACACCGCATTGTGCGTCTGGTCGGATCCGTCGAACCCATAGCTCCAGGTCCGCAGCGGCCGGTAAATCGGAATGCCCGTGTAATCCATGAACTTCGAGAACGTGTAACTGAACCCGAACTGCAGTCCATTGGAAAATCGCCGGTTGATGCTCAGCAGCAGCGCGTGATAATTCGAGTTATACGCATTATCGGTCCACGACACATTGTTATAGCCCGGAATCGGCCGGAAGAAGTTATCCGTCACACCGCCCGTGTACTGGGGCAGGAAGTGCGTTCCGTAGGGCACCGTGTTGAGCGCCAGCGTCTGCGGAATATGCTGCCCCAGCGTGCTCACGTACGACACGTCCAGCAGCATCGAATGCCCCAGGTCCTGCTGCACGCCCAGAGTGATGTTGTAGTTGTCCGGCGTCTTGTTGTTGATGTTGAAGCCCTGCGTATTGCTCGGCGAAAGTACGCCGCTCGTCTGCAGGAACGTCCTCATATCTCCGTAGTAAGTGATCGGCGTCAGCACCGCCGGTGGATTGTTCACCATGTTGCTCCACTTACTCAGCCGAGGATTGTACAGAATCGCTCCACCGCCGCGAATCGCCGTCTTCCCGTTGCCGAATACGTCCCAGGCGAAGCCTAACCGCGGTCCCCATAGCACGCCCGGATTGTTGACAAATCCCACCGGCACGCCCTTGTCGCCGTAAGTCACGCCGCCCACCGCCGGATTCCCCGAGCCCGGCACGAACAGGCCGATGTATGCCTGTGGCAACAACTCCCCGGTCAGCGGATTCTGCGCGAACCTCACGTTATTCTGCGTCACCGGAGCATACAGCGCGGGCGATTTCCCCGGCGTATACAGATTCCGCATGAATACCGATTGCTGCCCCGGATTGTTCGGGTGCATCTCACCCGCCCACGTCCAGCGCACGCCGTAGTCGATCGTCAGCCGCCGCGATGCCTTCCAGCTATCCTGCGCGAACCACTCGATCAGGCTCTGCCGCATGTTGGCGCCGTACCGTACGTTCGATTCCGTGTAGCTGTTGAACACGCCCAGCGCCGCGTTCGCAAACGCGTAATTCGAATCCAGCGGATTCAGCGTGTTCTTACCGAAATCGAAGGTCCCCGAGAAAATGCTCTGCTCGCCTTCGTACTCGCGTATGCGGTACACGTCGAACCCGAGTTTGATATTGTGCGTCCCCCGCGTAAGCGCCACGGAGTCGCTGAAGTTGAATGTGAAATCCGTCCCGCCGGTCAGCAGCCTGTTGTCATAGCTCACGTTCGGAGCGCTCGGCACGCCGCCGAAACTGAAGCGCGGAATGAAGCCCGATGCATTCGCATTCGGATACCACTGCCCCAGGTTGTAGCCAATCTGCGAGCGCAGCACCTTGTTGATCTCGTTCGCTCCGTACGGATGCCACGCCTCGCGATTATGCCGCACGCCGGTGTTGACTTCCATGATCACCGTCGGGCTGAAAATGTGCGTCAGCCCCGTCGCCAGCCCGTCTTCCGTGAAGCAGTAGCACTGCGCGAAGAAGCCCACCGGACTCGCGCCGCCGGCCACCGCGTAGCCCTGTTGCTGCGCGATCCAGGTCTTCCCGCGCACGAAGAAGCGGTCCTTCTCGCTCGGTACGAAATCCAGCCGCAGCAACTGGCTGCGCTTCGGATCCGTCTGAACTTCTTGAATCTGGTAATTGTAGTTGCCGCCGCTGATCGTCCGGTTGAAGAAGT
The DNA here is from genome assembly GCA_025463045.1 of Candidatus Solibacter sp. Lineage (GTDB taxonomy): Bacteria > Acidobacteriota > Terriglobia > Bryobacterales > Bryobacteraceae > Solibacter. Next base: position 4,185 of record JAOAPT010000781.1, on the reverse strand, counting down.
TCGGCTGCGGCAGAATATTCATCAGCGCCTGCCCATTCGGATTCAATCGGTTCTTCGGAATCACGTTCCCCGGGAACTGGATCCCCGTCAGCGTGTCGGTAATCGGAATCACTTTGCCATTCACATCCAGCGTCTGCGAAAAGTCGCCCTGGCGCTCCAGCGCCGTCGGCATTGTGTACGAGTTCAAAGAGCCCGGCGTCGAAATCAGCGCCTGCTCCAGGTTATAAAACGCGAACATTTTCGTCCTGCTCTGGTTCCAGTGCCCCGGTATATAAACCGGCCCGCCCAGTGATCCGCCGAATGTGTTGTAGCGATACCGCGGACGCCGCACGCTATTGCGATTGTTGAAGAAATCGTTCGCATTCAGCGCGTCGTTTCGAATGTACTCGTAAGCGCTGCCGTGATATTCCCGGCCGCCGCCGCGCGTCACCACCTGCACGATCGGCCCGCCGTTTCCGGCGTACTCCGCCTGGTAACTGTTCAACAGCACCTTCACTTCGCCGATCGCATCCAACGTCGTCACGCTCGAGAAAATATTCGGAGTGCCCTGGTCGTTGCTCACCACGCCATCCACCGCCAAAATATTCGTGCCCGAAAAAGACCCCGCGATGTTCGGCGTGCCCGTGCCGTAGCTGCCGCCCGTCGAATCCTGATCGGCCTGATACTGCACGCCGGGAATCGTCCGCAGCATCGACACCACTTCGCGCCCCTTCGCCGTCAGATTGGTCAACTGCGTCGTCGTCAGCGACGCCGAATGTTCGGAGCTGTTGGTCTGCACCTGCGCCGCGTCTGCCGTCACGCTGATCGTCTCGGTGACCTCGCCCACTTGCAGAGCCACATCGCCGATCGATACACGTTCGTTAGCAGAGACCGTAAGTTGATTGCGCGAGTAAGCCTTGAAACCCTTCTGCTCGATGCGCAGATTATAGGTGTCCGGCTGCAACGCCACAATTGTAAAAACTCCGACCTCGTTGGAGAGCGCTGTCCGGACTTCGGAAGTGCCCACGCTGGTCAGCGTGACTTTCGCGTTGGCGACAGCCTGCCCGCTGGGATCCATCACATTGCCCGTAATGCTTCCGGTAACTGTCATTTGGGCCGCTAGAGGCCCGCAAAGAAGGGTCGCAGCAAGCACAGATACACTAACACGACTCAGCGCGTTCTTCAGCATGGAAGTCCCCCTGCACCTTCGCCTTGAAGGTTCTGGGAGGAACTATATCCTCGAAGATTGCACCTGTCAAGAAAAATCGTTAGCGCTAACGGGAGCGTTTACGCTGATTACTCAGGTTTCTTCCCGGTATTGAAGGAGCGCTCGATCTTATCGTTCACGTCGGTCGATACGCCATAGTCGCGCCAAAGCCAGCGCATCATATCCGGGAAAACCGTCCGCAGCATCTTCTGCCCGTGCTTCTGAATTCCCCAGGCGTAATTCACTTCGTAGCCTTTCTCAGTGAGCGCCTGCTGCATCCGCACATTCTGTAGAAACCAGTCGCGCGTCGGATCGTAACTACCGTCCGGTCGAACCCCGCGATTGTCATTGCGCCCATCTACCAGATACACCCGCAGCGGCTTCTTCTCGCTCTTGCGGATAATGTCCGGGTACGCGTGCCCTCCGCGAATATTCGTGAAGCTCCCGACGTTGCTCAACACCTTGCGGAAATGCTCCGGACGTTCCCACGCCACCGTAAATGCCGCGATCGCACCCGAGCTCGATCCGCCGATCCCGTGCCGCTCCGGATCTTTCGAAATGTTGTACTCCTTGTACAGCACCGGCATCAATTCGTCGACGATCACCCGCGCATACTTATCGTTCAACGTGTTGTACTCGGTCGGCCGGTTCGTATCGCGATCGCCCCAATTCGACGGCGTCGGCTCCGGCTGGTCCGGCCGCCGCCCCGGATTGATGAACACCGCGATCATCACCGGCAGTTCGCGCCGGTAAATCAAATTGTCCATCACCACTTGCGCCCGTATGTCGCCCTCCGGCGCCATGAACGCCTGCCCGTCGTTGTAAATCATCAGGCTCGCCGGAACTGTGGAATCGTACTGCGCAGGCACGTAAACCCAGTAAGTGTGCTGCGTCCCCGGATACGCCTCGCTCGGCAGCGTGAACGGCCCCTTGATCTCCCCCTTCGGCACCCCCGCCTGCGAAATCGCATCCGGCGAAAGCTGATAGTAAATGTCGGGGTTGGTTTCCTGCCCCCAGCCCCACACCGCACACGAAAGAAGGATTCCAGCCAATCTGAGTCTCATATGCCTGGGAGCCAAAGTATCACAAGTCGCGTTCGCCGATACCCTGGCCCTGCCAAGCCCCTCACCATTTCGCAGACCCACATGGCTCGGTTCCCTGCTTCATTTATCGGCGTTCATCGGCGGCTAAAGATGTTTGCCTTTTTCTTGGCGGCATCCCCTCACTTAGCGCACGGCGCGCCACAGCCCATGCCGCGTCGTGCGCTAATCGTGTATCCGCCGCCTATTGAACCGTGAACGGCAAGCTATTGCTCGTTCCCGCCGAAGTCGTCACGGAAGTATCCCGCGAGCGCCGGCCCGCACCGGAACCCACGCGGAACGTCGCCGTGATCGTCGTCGAATTCACGACCACCACATTACTCACCGTGATCGCGCTCCCCTGCACCGCCACTGTCGCCGGTGCAACGAAGTTCGTCCCGCTGAGTGTCACGGTGACCGTCGCCCCGCGCCCCGCCGCATTCGGCGTCAACGAACTCAACGTCGGCTTCGCTACCACCGGCGCTTTCGCTGTGAACGACTGCGCCGAACTCGTTCCCCCACTCGTCGTCACCGTCACACTATGAGCACCTGTGGAAGCGGATGCCGCGATCACGAACGTCGCATTGATCTGCGTCGCGCTGACGACTGCGAAATTCGTAGCCGACACGCCCGTTCCCCCAATCGCGACCGTCGCGCCCGCTTTGAAGTTCGACCCGGCGAGCGTAACCGAGACGCTCGTGCCCTGCGTTCCGCTGTTCGGTGTGATCGAACTCAGCACCGGCACCGCGGCCGGCGTCGTGATGGTAACCGTCGCGGTCCCAATCGCGGAGGGCGAAACCGTGCTCGCCGCCTGCACCGATACCGTTCCTCCGGCGGGCGGCACGGCCGGCGCGGTATACAGTCCCGTCGTGTTCACCAGGCCGACCGTCGAGTTGCCGCCGGGAGCAGAATTCACCGACCAGTTGACGGTCTGCGTCGTCGCGTTGGCGACGCTTGCCGTGAACTGTTTGGTCGTATTCACCTGGACCGTGGCGGACGACGGGCTGACCGTTACCGAGACCGTGGTGCTCTGCTTCGCCTGCCCGGAATTCGGATCGATCATCAGCCCCGAGACGTCCACAGCTTCAAAGTCGGAGCCCTTAAGCAGACCCAGATTGTGAAGGTCGCTGTTATCCCACCGCGGATCCGGAGCACCGGAAAGATACCAGGCCGAGCCATTATCTGCCAGCATCATGCCGTACTTCTTGAGCGCTCGAAGAATCACCTGGTTGGCGGCCGAGAATCCGGAGATATCGAAGCCTGCGCGCAGCCGAAAGCGCGCACCCATCGGGGGATACTGCGTGCCAGTCAGGCTGGAAGCATAGTGGCGGGCAGGCCAGACGAAGGCGCGCTGCGTCTGCGGAACCGTGAACCGGAGCGCATGCCGGATCTCGCCGGCCGCAATCTCGTCGTAGCGGAACAATCCTGGGAAAATCGGAAGTCCGGCGGCGTCCGTCGATGTCCACCCGGAAGGCCGAAGCGCGTTGGAGAGCAGGTTGAAAATGGAGCCCGCGCCGGCCGTCCAACTGGCAGCTTGCGGATACGCGGAGTAGAGCTCGTAAAGGATGCAGTGGTCCGTGTCGACGGAGAGCACGTGGCGATCGCCCGTGCTCTGGCTGCCGCCTTCGATCGGCGCGTTCAGCGGGGTCGCGTACGGTCCCGGGTCGCTCTCGTCGGCATAGGTGAAACTCGCCGGATATTTGGTTTGCGTGCCCGGCACCGTCACGTAAGGGATGCCGATAGGCGCCCCGTTATACAGGCCCGACCCGAGGTCGGCGTGCGCGGTTTTCGTTGCTCCGATCGTGTTAACCCATGCGGACGAATTGCCGGAGACCGGGAACTGGTCCACCGGAGTATTCCAAATGTTATCCGCCGGAAGGACGGTGCAGGCGCCGATCACCGGCGCTTGCGCGAAAGCAG
>JAOAPT010000644.1 GCA_025463045.1 Candidatus Solibacter sp. | reverse complement strand
TAGGCGAATACACTCTGCACGGCGCACCTTCCAGGAGAAAAAGTGGGATCCAATCGACCTTTGCCCCAGCGTGGCGGTAGCCCCCCGGTGGCATCGAAGACGGCGGACCGGTACTTCGAACTGAAATCACAGATTCACCGCAAGCTGATCGGAGTATTGAACCTGGAGCGCGCGTCGTCGATTCCGAAGGACCGGATTCGTGCGGAGATCGGGCGGGTGGTGGAGCGGCTGCTCGACGAAGAGCGCGTGCCGATGACGACGGCGGAGCAGACGAAGATCGTCGAGGAAGTGCTCGATGAAGTGCTCGGGCTGGGTCCGCTCGAAACGCTGCTGAAGGAACCGACGATCAGCGATATTCTGGTCAACCGGTACAACAAAGTTTTCATCGAGCGCAACGGCAAGCTGTCGGAGACGCAGGTGCGGTTTAAAGACGACGCGCATCTGTTGCACATCATCGAGAAGATTGTTTCGCAGGTGGGGCGTCGCATCGACGAAGCGCAGCCGATTGTCGACGCGCGATTGCAGGACGGTTCGCGTGTGAATGCGATTATTCCGCCGCTGGCGCTGGACGGTCCATGCCTGAGCATCCGCCGGTTCGGGCGGCACGTGATCACGCAGGATGAGATGGTGCAGTACAAGACGCTGACGCCGGGGATGCTGCGATTCCTCTCGGCGTGCGTGCAGTGCAAGGCGACGGTGCTGATCTCGGGCGGTACGGGTTCGGGAAAAACGACGACCTTGAATGCGCTGTCGCGATTTATTCCGGAAGAAGAGCGGATCATCACAATCGAGGACACGGCCGAGTTGCAACTGCAGCAGCGGCATGTGATCAAGTTCGAAACGCGTCCGCCGAATCTGAACAAAGAGGGCGGGATCAATCAGCGAATTCTGCTGCGCACGGCGCTGCGTATGCGGCCCGACCGGATCATCGTCGGCGAGTGCCGCGGCGCGGAGGCGCTGGACATGCTGCAGGCGATGAATACGGGCGTCGAGGGGAGCATGAGCACGGTCCACGCGAACACGCCGAAGGACGCGTTTTCGCGCCTGGAGACGATGTGCATGATGGCCGATCTCGAAATTCCGACGCGCGTGATTCTGCAGCAACTGGCGAGTGCGATCAAGCTGGTGGTGCAGGTTTCGCGCCTGCAGGACGGCACGCGCAAGGTGCTGAGCATCAGCGAAGTGCTGGGCGTGAAGGACGACAAGGTCGATTTGCAGGAGATCTTCACGTTCGAGCGAGTCGGCGTGACGGAAACGGGCAAGGTGCAGGGCACCTTCAAGGCGACGGGGATCATGCCGAAGATTCTGGAGCGGCTGCGGATCAGCGGCGTGCAACTGCCGCCGCAGATTTTCGAGGAAGTTGTCCCGGTCAATTTGTAGAGCAGGAGAAGGCGGCATGCGGAAGGCGATACTTCTGTGGGCGGCGGTGGCGCTGGGAAGCGCGCAGCCGCAGCCTGACCAGAAGGAACTGAACGCAATGCTGGACGAAATCCGTGCGGCGGTTCGCACGGGCGATTGGCCCGAGGCGTCGCGAGTGGCGATCCGGCTGAACGGTGCGCTGCTGATGCTGCGATCGCGCACGATGGCCACGCCTTCGCTGGAACTCTCGCACCTGGAGATGCTCGGCGGCAAGGACCCGATGACGCGCAATCCGCTGCTGGCGCGGATGACGAAGGCGGCGTTCGCCGCGAGCGATTGGGTACGCGCGAAGCGGTACGCCGATGAGGCGCTCGAGGCTGCGAAGCACGGCGTGTTCTGGTGGACCGGGGACGCGATCCACCAGGGCAATCTGACGCTGGGGCGGCTGGCGCTGCGCGATTCGGACGTGGAAGGGGCGAAGCGATATTTGCTGGCGGCGGGAAAGACTCCGGGCAGCGGATCGCTGGCATCGCTGGGTCCGGGGATGGGGCTGGCGAAGGAGTTGCTGGATCGCGGCGAGACGGCGACGGTGATCGAGTATCTGGAGGAGTGCCGCAATTTCTGGGATGGGAATCGCGGGAAATTGCCGGAGTGGCTGGCGCTGGTGAAAGCAGGACTGCGTCCGGATTTCGGGGCGAATCTGGGGTACTGATTACTCGAAGATCGGAGTGAGTTTCGCGAGTACGGTGTCAGATCAACTCACGGCTGATCGATTCATCCGTAGGCCTGCGCGGTTTTTTGCTGGTGCAGGTGGCGGGCGTGCATGGGGCAAGAAGTCGTCGATGCTGTGGCGAGTTTGCTTCCGCGGTTCGACCGATTTTTCGCAGAGTCGTCGTGTGCATCTGGCGGATCACTCGTGGGGCCAGTCAATCGACTGGCCGGGGATTGGCTCAATCGGGCGCTCTGTCCAACGGGCGACGAAGCGTTCCCGATAATCAGGCCAGCGGCACTGTGGGATATGCACCACGACGACCGCGAGCTGGGGGAATAGCCTTAGCGCTCGGGACGCAGACTCGCCGAAGAGCTGATCGCGGGTGAGGAGGCAGTCAAAGCCGGCGTCGAACGCAGCCTTCACCAGATCGTGATCGGGGAGCGCCTTCCAGCCGCGATTTCCTGCAGTATCGCAAGGAATACCAAAACCATTCAGAAGTGTCGCGAGATGCACGTCCATGTTGGCATCAAGCAGCCACATGGAAGGAGCCGGCGAGTTCGGATGCCACCATCAAGACTTCGGGCAACGCCTCGGGTGGAAAGCTGGAACCGAACGACTCGTTAATCTCTTCGAGGGACATGCCGCCGGCCAAACACTCGAGGATCAAGGATACGGCCAAACGCGTGCCGCGGATAGCCAATTTGCCGCCGAGGAGAGCGGGGTCGGCAACGATCCATCGGTACTCCTTGTAAGGCGCTGGTTGCCATTCAGGCATTGTGTTGTCCTGCTTCATTCTACAACGCAAGTCAGTAGGGCACCCTTTACACTGAGAGAGTGTCCGCTCCTTATCGATCGTATGTGCTGGTGTCTCGCGAACAGATTGCGCGCAATTTCCGGAGTGTCTGCGCGGTGGTCGGGCCGGGAGTGGAGGTCGCGGGGGTGGTGAAGGCGGACGCGTACGGGCATGGGGGGCTCGAGGTTTCGCGCGTGCTGCTCGCGGAGGGCGCGCGCTGGCTGGCGGTCAGCTCGGTCGAAGAGGGAGTGCAACTGCGCACGGGCGGCATTCGGGACGCGCGGATTTTGGTGATGGGCGGGTTTCTGCCGTATGAAGGCGAGGCGGTGGTCGAGCACAATCTGACTCCGGCCGTGCATTCGATGTCGCAGATTCGTGACGTCGACCGGTTGGCGTCGGCGAGCGGCAGGCCGATTGCGTATCATCTGAAAATCGATTCGGGGATGGGGCGGCTGGGATCGCGGGCCGGGGCGGAGGAGATCGTCGAGACGCTCGTCGAGACGAGGAATGCTCGGCTCGAAGGGTTGATGACGCACTTCGCGTCGGCGGCGGATTACACGTCGACACAGACGGTCGAACAGTCGTCGTATTTCAAGGGGATCTGCGATTATTTGCGTGCGGCGGGAGTGCGCGCGCCGTATCTGCATACGTCGAGCACGATCGCGATCGGGTACGGGCGGACGGAGGATTGGAACACGCTGGTGCGGGCAGGGCATGCGCTTTACGGGTACGTGTCGCCGGCGCGCGGCGATGCCCCACGACAGGCGCTCGACGTGCGGCCGGCATTGACGTGGAAGGCGAAATTGCTGGCAGTGAAAGAGATTCCGGAGGGCGCGCTGGTCGGGTATGGCGGGAGCTTCCGGGCGCCGCGCGCGATGCGGATCGGGATCCTGGGCGCGGGGTACGCGGATGGAATGTTCCACCGGCTGTCGAATCGCGGGAAGGTGATTGCGGATGGCAAACTGACGGCAATTTTAGGCACGGTGTCGATGGATCTGACCACCATCGATCTGAGTCACACGGAGGCATTGGGGGTGGGAGACGAGGTCACGCTGCTGGGCACCGAAGGGGAGGCGACGCTGGACGCGCAGCAGATCGCGAAAGTGGCGGGAACAATCTCGTATAACATCCTGTGCAGTATCAGCGCACGGGTCCACCGAGTGTACGTTTAAAAACGGCAACAAAATTGCAAGGCTACTGCTAGAAATGGCACGAAAAGGCTTAAATACGGTGATATTATAGGAACCAGATGAGCTTACTGTCGCCCAGACTCCAATTGAAGGTCGCGCAGAAGCAGATCCTGACTCCAGGGCTCGTGCAGATGGTGACCGTTCTCCAGCTTAACCGGCTGGAATTGAAGGACATGATCACTCAGGAGATCGTCAAGAACCCGGTTCTTGAAGAGTCCACGAATGAGCCCGGCGAGGAGATCACGGCGGAGGAATTGCTGCCGCTCCTGGAGGCCGAAACGTCGCACGATCCGGCCGACCGGCAACTGCTGGAAGCGGCGGTTTTGAGCGACGCAAACTCCGTGGATGGATCGGCAGGGTCGGCAATTAACGGCAACCTTTTCCCTGACGCCGAGGAATCGGCGGCGGCGGCGGCGGTGACCGAAAACGACACGCTGACGACGAACGATCCGCTGGCGGAAGCGCCGGCGGCGACCGATCCGTTCGACGAGATCGACTTCGGGTCGTTCTTCGACGAATACCTGGATCCGGGGTACAAGAGCCCGGCTTCGGAATCGGTGGAGAAGCCGTCGTTCGAGACGTTTCTGACGGCTCCGATTACGCTGGGGGATCATCTGCGGTCGCAGTTGAGCGTCTCGCTGGCATCGGACGACGTGCGCGATGCGGCCGAGTCGATCATCGGCAACCTGGACGAAGACGGCTACCTTTCGGCTTCGCTGGAAGAGATCGCGACGATGGGGTCGCACACACCGGCGGAGGTGGAAGAGGCGCTGATCGTGGTGCAGTCGCTCGATCCGGCGGGCGTGGGGGCGCGGAATTTGCGCGAATGCCTGCTGCTGCAGATCGAGAGCATTAACGGGCGCGGCGGAGTGGCGTGGCAGATCGTTTCCAACTGCCTGCGGTTGATGGAGACGAAGCAGTACAAGGAAATCGCCAAGGTTCTGGCGCGGCCGCTGGAGCATATCGAAATAGCGGTGCGCATGATCCAGCACCTGAATCCGCGGCCGGGGCTGCGGTATTCGGGTGCGGGCGCGAGGGTGGTGGAACCCGACGTCTATTTCACGAAGGACGGCGACGATTACATCATCCAGATGAATGATGAGGACGTGCCGCAACTCCGGTTGAATGCGCAATACCGGCGCATGTTGGACCGTGAGAACGGTGCCACGAAGGAAGTTCGCGACTATGTCCGCGAGCGGTACACTTCCGCGATCCAGCTCATGAAAAATATTGAGCAACGGAAGCAAACGATTCTCAAAGTGTGCCAGGCGATCGTGCGGCGGCAGACGGAATTTCTCAGCCACGGGCTGGATTATCTGAAGCCGATGATGATCAAGGAAGTCGCCGAGGAAGTGGGCGTACATCCGTCGACGGTCAGCCGGGCGGTGGCAAGCAAGTACGTGCACACACCGCAGGGCGTTTTCGAACTCCGCTATTTCTTCTCCGAGGCGGTACAGGGTCCTTCGGGTGGCGGTACTCCGCTGCTGCTGTTGAAGCGCAAGGTGAAAAAAATGATCGAGGACGAGGATCGAAGCAAGCCTCTGACCGACGAACAGATTACTTTGCTGCTGCAGGGCGAAGGGATCAACGTGACCCGCCGGACGGTAGCCAAATACCGCGAGGATATGAAGATTCCGTCGACACACCAGCGACGGGTCCGCAATTAGAGCGAGAAGGCAGGAGTCAGAATGCGCCTTCGGCGCAGTGGCGGCTGTTTAGCTTTCGCCGGGGTGTATTCGGGTTATAACTGAAGAGGGGATGTTGCCGGCCCCACCCGAGGTGATTCGATGAAGATCACGTACACCGGAAGGCAAGTAGAACTCAAACCCGCGCAATTGAAGAAACTGGAAGCGCGCTTCTCAAAGATCGGCAGGCTTTTGGATGCCGGCAGGAAGGAGTGCGAGGTCCACGTCATCCTTTCGTCGGAGCGTCATCTGCACAAGGCGGAGGCGACGATCAATTACTACAATCACCAGATGGCCGGATTCGGATCGAATGCCGACCTATTCCAGGCGATCGACGCAGCTTCGGAGAAGCTGGAGAAGCAATGTGTCAAGACGCGGACCAAGTTCCGCGATTCGAAGCGGACACCGCACAAGGCGGCTCCCGAGGTGGAAACCGAGAAGCCGGCTGCCGCCGAGGCCTCCGAGCCGGAGCCGGAAGTGGAGAGCCGGGTAAATCGCGTGAAGCCGCATCAGAAGCAAAAGCCGATGACGCTGGAAGAAGCGATGCTCGAGATGGACGGTCGCCGCGACTACCTGGTCTACCGGGACGCGCAGACCGACCGCGTGAATGTGCTGGTACGCCGGCGAGACGGGCATTTCGATCTGGTAGAGGAATAGCCCCCGCGCGATGCCGGTAAAGAAGAAGGCTGCAACCAAGAAGAAAACTGCCGAGCAGCACAAGCCCGAACTGGTCATCATCACCGGCCTGAGCGGTTCGGGCAAGGGCTCGGTGTTGAAGGCGCTGGAGGATCTGGGCTTCTACTCGGTGGACAATCTGCCGGTGGAACTGATTCCGAAATTCGCCGAGCTGACCTGCAACAATCCGAGCATCCGGGCGGCAGCGCTGGTGGTGGATATTCGCGAAGGTTCCGGACTGAAGGATTTCCCGAAGGTTTTCGCGCAGATCCGTACGTCTGTGACGGCGCGGTTGATTTTTCTCGAGGCGGACACGGATGCGATTGTGCGCCGCTTCAGCGAGACGCGCCGTCCTCATCCGCTGGGCACCGGCAAGTCGATCACGCGGAGTATCCAGGCAGAGCGGGCTCAACTGGCTCCGATCCGCGCGATGGCGGACCTGACGATCAACACGTCGAAGTTCAGCGTCCACGAACTGCGCGATTTTATCGGCGAGCGCTTCCGCGGGCGGCGGAGCCAGACGGACATCATGATCTACGTTGCGAGTTTTGGATTCCGCAACGGGGTGCCGCCGGACAGTGATCTGGTCTTCGATGTGAGATTCCTGCCGAATCCTAACTATATTCCACGGTTCAAGAACTTAACCGGGAAAAACCCTGACGTTGCGGGCTATATCCGGTCATTTCCCCAGACGGTTGAATTTATCACCAGAATCTCTGAGTTGCTGGTGTACTTGCTGCCACATTATGTCCGCGAAGGTAAGAGTTATTTAACGATCTCGTTCGGCTGTACGGGTGGACAGCACCGGTCGGTGATGATCGCCGAGGAGATCAAGAAAAACTTGGTTGGCGCGGGTTATACCGCTAAAGTCAACCATCGCGACATGCCTAAGTCGACCTAACTTCGCCGAATCCCATATTTTCTTTGTCCCTCTTCATACAAACATTTACGCTTACTCAATTGAAACGACACTAACTTATTCCGCGTCTCGGGGTTCAATTGAATAAGCGCCATGCGATTCTCGGGGATAGTACTTAGCAGCATGCTGTTTGCGGGGCTGGCTTTTGGCGGCTCCCAAGCGGATTTCGACCCGCAGCAAAACCTTTGGACCGTTTCCAACGGCTGGATCCGTGCGACTTTTCAACTTACCCCTGAAGGCTATTTTCTTACCAGGCAAATCTCGGATCTGCAGGCGGGCGACGTGTGGAATACTTCTCCCAACCGGCCTACTTCTCCCGTGCGGCTGCAGGCGGACAAGGACGTCTTCGATGCGCAGACGCAGTTCCTGCTGACCGCGCAGTATGCGGAATCAATCAACCCGGGCGGCGTGCGGCAGACCGTGGTGCTGCAGGATGTGCGAGGGCGCGCGCAGATCACGGTGATCTTCGAGATGTACAACAACAATTCCGTGCTGCGTTACAGCCTGAAGTACAAGAATCTGACGGCCGCGACTACGCACATCAACTTCATCAACATGGTGCCGTGGACGTTCGACGACGGCGGCAAGCGGTTCACCGCGCTTCGGGTGAATCAATGGTCGGTGAATTCGAAGCCCGAAGATTTTCAACCGCTCCAGACGCTGCTCGATACGACGGGCACGTCGGTGGAAGTGTACTCCGGCTCGGATGGGCAGCAGTGCGGTTGGATGGCGCTGCGCGACAGCGATCAGCGGGGGCTGTTCACTGGTTGGGAGTTCGACGGGCGAACCAAGACGACGGTGCGGCAGGATGGGTCGAAGGGTTACGTCCAGTTCAATTCGAACATCCTGAACCTGAATCACCCGGTGGAATCGTACGTTGAATTCCAGGTGCCGAACACGTTCATCGGATTGTTCCACGGGGATTGGGACGAAGCGGGCTACCGGACGCAGCGGTTCGTGGAGGCGGTGCTGGCGAAGCCCGCGCCGGAATCGAAGAGCTTTCCGTACGTGTCGTGGGACTCGTGGGGATATCAGGACAAAATCGACGAGCAGACGCTGCGACGCAATGCGGATGTCGCGGCGAATCTGGGCGTGCAGTTGTTCATCGTCGATCTGGGATGGGCGAAGGGGATCGGCGACTGGCATGCGGATCCCGCGAAGTTTCCGAATGGCTTGGGCGCGGTGAGCGATTACGTCCACGCGCTGGGTATGAAGTTCGGACTGCACTTCGCGCTGGCGGAAGCGGCGCCCGATAGTCCGGTGCTACAGGAGAATCCGGACTGGACGGCGACGGACGAGGGTAGCTATTTCGGTGCGGCGCCGCTGTGCCTTTCCAACCGGCCGACGCAGGATTGGCTGGTGCAGGAAGGCATCCGGATGATCGACGAATACCATGTCGACTGGATTCTGCAGGACGGACAGAACATGGTGAAGCAGTGCACCAAGTCCACCCACACGCACGATCCGAAGGACAGCAATTACGCGAATTCGGTGCAGGGGATCAATGCGGTGGTGAGTGCGATCCAGCAGGCGCGGCCGAATGTGTATTGGGAAAACTGCGAAAACGGCGGGAATATGATGACGTTCAACATGGTGAAGAGCTATGTGACGTCGATCACAAACGACGCGTCGGGTTCGCTGCCGTCGAGGCGCGCGGTCTACGGGGTGACATACCCTTTCCCGCCGCGGTTTGCGGAGCGGTACATGCCGCAATCGGATGGTCTGAGCGTTTACGCGACGCACAGCTACCGGTTCGGCGGGCCATGGGTGTTGATGACGCCGCTCGCAGACCTGACGCCCGATCAGGCGGGGTTCCTGAAGGATCAGATTCAGTTCTATAAGAGTCAGCGGCAGGATATCGCGGCGGGCAAGGTGTTTCATATTCTGGCACCGGGCGCGAATGCGACGGATGTAATTCAGAGTTACAACGAGGCGACCGATACGGCAATTGCGGTGATCACGCGTGCGGGCAGTAGCGGACCGAGTTACCTGTTTCGTCCGAAGGGTCTGAATCCGGCGCAGCGGTACACGGTCTGGTTTGAGATCGACTCGTCGGTGTATTCGCAGACCGGGGCGCAGTTAATGTCGGGCGGAGTGCGGGTGCCGCTGCCGCAGCCTTATAGCTCCGACGTGATGCACATTGAGCCGTTGCAGCAGTAGGGTTGGCGGTTAGAGGGCGTCCACCGCTCTCCTGAAAATGACCCAAAAAGCGATCGTCAATTTCATGCCTTGTTGTGGCCCCGAACGCGGCCATCAAGTACTCCGTTGAAGAACGCACACCAATCGGAGCCGCGACGGTTACAGAGCGGTGGTCACGCGACCACCGCTCCCTTACGGTCGCGGCTCTGATTGGCGTCCGATCGCTTTTTCGCGCGTCATTTTCACCGGAGTGCTCCATGGCCCCGTTCGGGGCCGCAACAAGGGACGAAAATGGATGATCGCTTTTAGGCGCGTCATTTTCACCAGGGCAGTGCGACCGAACAGCGGATTGGGCGCTCGAATTGGTCGCTCGCTTTGCGGGCGGGTCACAGCAACTGTGATGTAATCAGGGCATGCGGTA